>CAYQQX010000065.1:0-22545 GCA_964419495.1 uncultured Anaerolineales bacterium | reverse complement strand
TTGTGCCCGCAGGGCTTTTTTTACTGAGCGCAGTCTCAGGAAATCGCTAGTTTCTACTATGCGATAATTTCTGGAAATTCTCTCGAATATGCCTCATGTCACTCTGATGAAGCGTGCCGCGCTATGCGGCCCAGTGGGCAGGCCTCTCGATGCGCGCCTCCGGCGGGAAACTCACTTGGTGGCTTTTTGCAGTTGAGTCATGAGTTATTTATTTAAATTCGGTAGTAAATTTAATCCCCCGCTCACGAACAGCTTGCATGAATTCACCCGCCGGTACTGCAACTTCCATTGAAATGCCGCCCGCGGAAACTTTGCCCTGTGCCTGGAAGCCCATCATAATGGCACAGTGCCAACCAGTCAGACGTTCCATCGCGGTGAAGCCTGTGGCCTCGTCGTAATAGTCGATCAAGTCGATGACCACAGTGGTATCTGCCCCGTCTTTCTGACCATAACCTTTGACTCTCATCACACAAACATCCCTTATTTCAGGCGCGCTAATTTTGGGTTCTAAGAGTGCGTGATAGACCTCGCGCGGGCTGATTCGGCATCCATTTACCTGAAGTTTTTGCTCAGAAAATAATCCCAACTCTTTGAACGCTCGCAGCCACTCAAAATGACCAGGGTATCGCAGAGTCTTGTTAGTAAAGTTCTGCAGTTTTCCTTCGAAGGTCCAAGGTGATGTGGAAAGGCCACCGGAAGTGACATCGGCTTCAAGACTTCCCAGGGAGTCGAACTCGACGAATTCTGGCTCGGAAAGCGTATCTACGGGGGTAAGTACACCATCGCGTAGGAACGTCGCTTGCCCGTCCATTTCGTTGGTCAGGCCGTTGATGTGGAATGTGGCCTGGTAATTCCAGGGCGGCGTTGGGTTTTGGGGCAGGCCGCCATCGAAGATGTGAACGCTGTGAGTCTCGTCTAGCAACTCTTGTGCATAAGCAGCCATCGTGACATTTAAGCCGGGACCCATACCGCAGTCCGGCACGATGCTGATGCCCGCGGCTTTGGCTTCGGCATCCAGCGCTAACTGTTCGCGGACAACACCCGTGTGTCCGCCCATATCGCACAGGCTTGAACCTGCTTCGATACAGGCTTTAGTGATTTCCAGGTTGAAGTAATAGGGCACGGCGCTAAGGGTGACATCCACCCCTTTGAGCATTTCCAGCAATGCACTTTTATCACTGACATCGAGTTCGAGGCCAATGGCTGTATCGCTACCGATAAGCTTGTTGATACGTTTGGCACTATTCTCAGCGATTTCTTGGTTAATATCGGCCAGAATGATTTTCTTGGCGTGGCTGAATTTTGCCAGATCATAGGCCACAGCAGTGCCCTGGCGCCCTGCGCCAAGCACGGTATAGGTGAATTGGGACATAAAGATCTCCTTATTTTTGGTGTGAGGGATCTTTTATATCACCCCTACCACCTAAATGCCAGAGGAAAATGATCCTGAATTTGTGAAATACCGGCAACATAAGCAATGATAAAAAATCTTTAAGGTTAATGGTACGGAAATCCCAGAATGAGGGATGATTTTGTGTGATATAAAATAATCAATTTCCTATAGGAGGATCACCATGCATCGAAAGCTGATCGTTGTTTTGTTAATTGCTATTGCCCTTTGGGTGGGAGCTTGTACCCCAGCCCCAACGCCTGAACCAACCGCAATTCCGCCTACAACCACTGCTACAGATACCGCCACCCCAGAGCCTACAGCGACACCGGAGCCCACTGCAACGAATACCCCGGAACCGACGCCAACTCCATTGGTTTCTGAAGATGGCGGCATGTCGGCCGAACTAACCTTATCGAATTCTTCAGATAGGAACATTCTAATATATTGGCTTGATTACGAAGGGAACGAGCAATTCTTCAAACGTCTCAAACCGGGGCAAGCCTATTTCCAATACACTTTCGTTGGACACGCCTGGAGAGTACGAGATGAAGCTAGCAACGAGCTCATCGAAGATATCATCATCAAAAGCAGAGAGCCAAACAAAGTTATTTTAATTCCCAGGGCTGATGCCCTTGGACCGACACTGGAACCAACCATGACATTTGTTCCAGTGATCGTAGAAGATAATTTGGGATGTGTAGTGATTGAACCGCCAGATGCGCTTCAACTACCATCATATTTTGGAAAATATTGTGATGCAGGCGGTATCTCAATTATTGCTGCTGAGCATGTTCGCGATGAAGCACTTGGTGCGGCATGGAATATTGTAATGAATATGCTAGCGCCGCGCCCTGATGTACATGAAGAATTAGCTAATCTGGGGATGATGTTCGCAATTTTTGGAGTTAACGAGACTATTTTTGATTTGCCTTACTATCGGCAATTTGCTAATGACGATGAATTAGGAGACGCGTTTGCCATTGCAAGAGGATCTGCAGCAGTTCCAATAACATCATCAAGTGAAGGAAATTTGCTGTGTTGGGCAGGTTGGCAATACAGCGAGGGGTATCATGTAGGTGTTCATGAATTAGCCCATTCGATCCATTTCTTTGGGTTGGAGAGTACTCGGTCTGAATTTGATAATGAAGTATCACGACTCTACAATATTGCAATGGATGAAGGAAGATACCAGGGTGTTTACGCAGGCACGAATCATTATGAATATTGGACCGAAGCTGTGGTAGCGTACTTCAATGCCAGATCTAATGCTACCGATTCTTGGACTGATATGAATTATGTCAATACTCGTGCAGAGTTGAAAGAATATGACCCCGATTTATTTTCGCTCGTAGACGATGTGTTCCGCGGCTTTGAGTGGACGCCCAGTTGCCCGTAAATTGGTAATCTTCCCCAAGAGAAATTAGGAGACCCTTAGGATTTTACAAATCCTAAGGGTCTTGAATTTATAGCTGACCTTCGTCGCTCCAATCTTCGAGCAGTTGTTGGTATTCAGGATCTTGATATCTTTCCAGGGAGAAGGCTGATGCATATGAAGGGAGTTTGCTTCCGGTGATGTGGGCTGCCAGAAGCTCCCCAGTGCCACAAGCGGACATCAATCCATACCCCGAGAGGGCGCCAATCAGATAAGCCCCTTCGACCGGAAGGGGGCAGGCTAATGGCCGGTTCTCTTTGGTCTTGGTGTAATATCCCCCATCGAGCATGGGCTGGGGCATGCGCTCGAAGTATTCGCTGAAACGCGGTAATAAGGCGGCCATACCCCGCAGGGCGATCTCGGGGTACATGTCGTCCAATGGGGGCGGCACGATGACCGAGTCCATGACTTTGGTTTTATATTCCCACAGCAGCAGCATGATGTCGCTGTCAGCGCCGCCCTCAGGGCGGGTGTGGGCTCCTTCGGGCATCTCTTCCAGCAGCCAGCGAGTGTCTTCCTCTTCAGCTAGGAATTGGCGTTCCTCTTCGGACCAGGGCAAAGTTTGGGTATCGGTCCAGATCAATAATGGAGCTTCCCTGGGAACCACTCCCAAGGGATCGCGATAGGAAACTTTGAGATGCAGTTCGGTGAAGACGGGGATCTTTACCCCCAACATCTCTCCCACTTCTTTGGCAAAAGGACCCGCGGCGTTGACGAAGACTTTCGTGTCGATAGTCGTACCATCAGACAATTGTACTGATTGTACGCGTCCTTGGGACATATTAACTCCAGCGATTCGGGCTTCGATCAGTTTGACACCATGGGCACGCGCCTGGTCCAGTATGTACATGCCTAATTGTTGAGCGCTGAACCAACCCGCGCGCCGGGCATGTAGCGCGGCGACGACTTTTTCTGAAAGGTAGGGAAAATACGTTCGGATCAGACCTGCATCGAGGATCAAATCAGCGCCATTGGGGAGATTTTTGTATCCCTCGCTTGGAGCGGTGGTGTAGGCTGAGGCTTCGGCCTGGGAGCGGCACACTCTCAAAGTTCCAGCACCCAATGCTGAGGGCTCCTGAGCAGCCTTCTCAAAAGCGGGAATTTTCTTTGGGTCAGCGGTCAGGTATAAATATCCGCGTCGGTTGAGGTGGAAGATATTGCCACTCTCATCAGCCAGTTCTTCAATAATGTCGATGGAGCGGTTCATCAGGCCCACCATGGCATCCCCCGGACCAGGCCACCAGTTGCGATAGCACTCGGTGGATTTGTCGCTGGTCAGGCTGAGGGGTGCGCGCTCGTCGACCAGGGTGACATCTTTGATCCCGTGGCGGACGGCCAAATGATAGGCGGTGGCGATGCCGGCAATGCCTGCGCCGCAGATAAGAATATCAGTTGAACGTTTCATTTTTCAGGTTCTACGTTGTCTGTACATGGCTGACACGGAATAGACGGATAACACTAAAAAATCCGTGTTTCCGTGCGATCCGTGTACTAATCAAGTTCTACGTAAATGCGTTTGTTGATGGCCCCTTTGCTCTTGTAATCAACGACGCGGATTTGGCCGACCTCGGAAGTGTTCTTGACATGGGTGCCGCCATCAGCCTGAATATCAAGACCTTCTATTTCGACCACACGCACTTGTTTGATGCCCTCAGGCAGCAGGTTGATCTTGGTGCGGATCAGGTCGGGGATTTGGAATGCTTCTTGGCGAGGTAACTCGCGCCAACTCACAGGACGGGCATTGGCGACCTCGATGTTGATTGCCGCGTTGATCTCATCAACCAGCTCCCGGCGCATGGTCTCAAATTCAAAATCCATACGTCCCTTGAGCGGTTCCATATTGCCACCCGTCACAGAAGCACCGTAGTCGCGGAAGATCACCCCACACAGGATGTGCATGGCGGTGTGGGTTCGCATGATCTGATAACGTCTATCCCAGTCGATTTGACATTGAACTTGATTGCCAGTTTCAGGGAGTGGATCATCACCCTCAAGTAAATGGACGAGTTTTCCGCTAATGCGCTTAACGCGCTTGACGTTGAACGTTTTTCCATCTGTGGCGAGAGTACCAGAGTCGGCTGGTTGGCCGCCTCCTCCTGGGAAAAAGGCTGTGCGGTCCAGCACAATACCGTGGCTTTCCTGGTCAACGGCAGTAACCGTGGCGTCAAATTCTTTCAGATAGCTATCATCGTGATAAAGGGCTTCGGTCATATCTCCTCCAATCAATCATCAATAATAAGAGCAAGCATTTTCCCACCGCAGAGCCGCGGAGAACGCGGAGAATTTTTGTTATTGAGAGCATTCGGATCATTGAGATGTGCATTGAATTATGAGCTCTCTGCCACAGATTTTTGCTCTGTGAACTCGGCGTCTCCGCGGTTATTTTGAATTAGCATATTTTACCTCAGCGGTTTATGAAGATAGAATAAGTCTCTAGGAATCGCCGAGGTAAGAGGCCCCATACCCCAAAATATGAGGTTTCTCACGGTAATTCCCAAAGAGTCGATAGAATAGACTGGTAAAATGAAAGAAACACAGATTGGAAGGGTGCAATGCACGAACTCGTATACTATTATCCTCAAGGCCACGAAGCACATCGAGAGATGGGCCATCCTGAACGACCCGATCGAGTCGAGGCGATGGTCAAAGCACTGAAAGAGATCGGTTGGTGGGATTCTTACTCCCATTTAGAGCCGGAAGAGGTGCCCGGAGCTGTTTTGGAAGGGGTTCATACCCGAAGCTTTTTGAGCCAGTTGGAAGATGTTTGTTCACGCGGCCAGCGCTTCGATATGGATACCTATACCACTACGTCATCCTGGGATATTGCACTAAAAGCAGCAGGAGGTGCTGTTGCAGTAACGGGGTCGGTTTGGGAACGAGAGTCCAAACGCGGCTTTGCCCTGACCAGGCCACCGGGTCATCATGCCACACCTTCCAGAGCAATGGGGTTTTGCTTGATCAACAATGTCGCTGTGGCGGCAGAATATCTCCTTCAGGAAAAGGGCGCCAAGAGATTGGCAATTATTGATTTAGATCAACATCATGGAAATGGAACGCAAGATATCTTCTGGTCGCGTGGAGATGTTTTCTATTTTTCTACACATCAATTTCCCCACTATCCAGGCACAGGACGAGTTGGCGAAATTGGTTCTGGTGATGGGGAAGGAAGTACGGCAAATTTCCCTGTGCCGCCGTTTACGGGAGATCAAGCTTATTTAACCATCATGGATGAGGGCATCATCCCGTTGCTGGATCGATTTGAACCGGAGATGCTCCTGGTCAGCTATGGATTTGACACGCATTGGCGCGATCCGTTGGGAAACTTACTGTTGACAGCAGGGGGATATGGAGCCTTGATTTCGCGGCTTTGTGATTGGGCAGATGAGAACTGCGAGGGACGAATATCCCTTTACTTAGAGGGCGGCTATGATTTAGAAGCAGCCGAAGCCTGTGCTCAAGGTGTTGTGGCAGCATTGTTGACCCAAGATTGGGATGACCCTTTAGGCGCGCCCAATCAGCCTGAGTCAACTGCATGGCAGACCATGTTCCGAGAAGCGAGCGGTATTTGGAATTTTTGATATTTACTCAAAGAATGGCTGCGATAGAATAGAAAATGGAAACAGGAGAATCAAAATGAAAAAAGCATCCTTGCATATCACGGCAGACGAATATCAACTGCGTACAGAGAAATTATTGGAACTCCTTCAAGGAGAAAATCTCTCTGGCGCGGTGCTCTTTGACCGCGACTATATTCTCTACTATACAGGATTTGCTTTCATCCCCACCGAACGACCGATAGCGTTCATCGTCAATGCCAAAGGAGAGCGGGCGATGTTTGTGCCTCGCTTAGAAGTTGAACATGCCTCGGCGAACGCCTTGATTGATCGGGTGGATTACTATTTGGAATATCCCCATCAACCCCGTCCAATGGATATCTTCAAAGACGTGGTGAGTGAGATGGGCATTTCTGGAGCTTTTGGTGCGGATCACAACGGCTATCCGCTGATCTTTGGTTATCGCGGGCGTTCACTAACCGAGTTGTTGGGCGTGACTCCCAAACCTTTGGGAAAATTCATCGAAGATCAGATGATGATCAAGAGCGAGGCTGAGTTGAGGCTGATTCGCGAGAGCATCAAGTGGAGCAATCTGGCGCATGTTTTGCTGCAGCGGTATACAAAGGTGGGCATCACCGAAACTGAAGCCGCTCTGAAGGCCAGCAACGAGGCGACATTGGCAATGCTGGACACCATTGGACCGATCTATCGGGCGCAAAGTTATTTCTCCAGTGGTGCGCGAGCTGGATATCGCGGCCAGATCGGTCGCAACGCAGCCATCCCCCATGCCTTGGCCAGCAACATCATCTTCCAACCTGGAGATATCCTCGTCACTGGGGCGAATGCACCGATGTGGGGCTACAACTCGGAGTTGGAGCGCACCATGGTGATTGGTCCGCCAAGCGATAATCAAAAGCGAATGTTTGATCACATGGTCGCTTTACAGGACATCTCTTTAGAGGCCATGGGTCCAGGAATCCCCTGTTCTGAAGTTGATCAGGCTGCCCGGGCATATTATGAAGAGAATGATTTGATGGATTATTGGAAGCATCATGTTGGTCATGCTATAGGTATCCGCTACCACGAAGGGCCCTTTTTGGATATCGGAGATTCAACAGAGATGAAAGAGGGTATGGTGTTTACTGTCGAGCCGGGTTTGTACGTGCCAGAATTGGGCGGTTTCCGCCACTCGGATACGGTTGCGATTACGGATGACGGAATCGAGATGATGACTTATTACCCACGTGATTTGGAAAATCTGACAATTCCAGTATAATTTTGAGTAAGATGAATAACACTGCAGAAATTAATAATTCTCCGGTCATGGCCTGGGTTTCAAATCTAATGTTCTCGCCGCGTATTGAATCTGCGGCGGTTGATTTGGGTTTCGAATTCAAGCTGATTGAGGGTGCGGAGGATTTAATGGGAAAGGTCAGGTCTGGAGACAGGAATGCCTTCATGGACAGGATCACCCTTGAGGCTCCAGCGTTGATCATCTGCGATTTAGATGCAAATGCAATTCCATGGGAAGAATGGATCAATTGGTTGAGAACTGCTTCATCCACACGACGAATTCCAGTAATCTGTTATGGTTCTCATAAGGATGTAGAAACTTTGAAGAGAGCGAAAACCGCCGGCGCTGATGCTGTCTTGGCACGTTCTCGGTTCTTCTCAGCGTTACCCGAAACGATCCAAAAATATGCTTATCGGATTGACGAAAATTCACTGAAATAGGATTGCCTGGGAGATTTAGATATTCGTGCATTAGAGGGAATTGATCAGTTTAATCGCGGCGAATATTTTGAAGCGCATGAATCAGTCGAAACAGCCTGGATGGAAGATTCGTCGGTTAGGCCCAGAGAGAATGAGTGAATTTGATCAGCAATCCTTTGAGCCAATTAGGTTTACGAATCGAGTTGAAAATTAAGCAAGACGGAGATACGGAGGAATCATGACTACACCAGCAGCAAAACCATTTGATTTTGTCGATCAGGCTTCCATCAAAGAATATCTGATGGATGTTGTCACCCAACAGATCGAGATGTATCCTCCTTCATCGTCAGAATACCGTCATCGAATAGCCGATTGGGTAAAGAGAGCATTGCTCGGAACAGATCATGGGCTTGATGAACGTGGTCAGGAACAAATTATCAATGAAGTATTGGCAGATTTGATTGGGTACGGACCAATTCAACCTCTCTTAGAAGATCCTACCATCAATGAGATTATGGTCGTTGGGCACAATCAGGTTTATATCGAGCGCGAGGGAAAATTGATCGATACTCAGATCAAATTCGAAGATGAGGCCCATGTCATCCGAGTAATCAATCGCATGCTGCATCCGGTGGGACGTCAGGTAAGTATCGACGCGCCAACGGCTGATGCTCGATTACCAGATGGTTCGCGTGTCAATGTCGTTATCCCCCCTGTAGCAGTTGACGGACCATGTATTACGATTCGAAAATTTCTCAAAGGTAAATTTTCTGCTGAAGATTTTATTCGATTAGGTTCGATGACGGCTCAGATGGCTGAATTCATGCGGGCCTGTGTCGGTGCGCGCATGAATATCATTGTTAGCGGAAATACAAGTTCGGGAAAAACTTCGTTATTAAATATCCTCACGGGCTTCATTCCGGGGGATGAGCGCGTGGTTGCTATTGAAGATGCAGCAGAATTGCAGCTTCAGCAAAAATATTCTGTAAGTTTGGAGACCAAGCCGCCCAGTACAGAGGGACATGGCGCTGTCGATACTCGGCATTTGGTTCGCAATGCCTTGCGTATGCGGCCCGATCGATTGATTGTTGGTGAGGTGCGGACTGGCGAGGCATTGGATATGCTCCAGGCCATGAACACTGGACACGATGGTTCTATGACTACACTGCACGCAAATTCACCCCGCGATGCCATCGCCAGGCTAGAAACGATTGCATTGATGGGCGGTGTGGAAATCCCCATCTTGGCTGTTCGCAACCAGATTTCTAATGCCATCGATTTGATTGTTCACATGGATCGGTTAACGGATGGGACCCGCAAAATAATGAATATTACAGAGATACCTGGCCAGGAGGGGGAGCTGGTAACGTTGGTGGATATTTTCCGCTTCGAGCAATCGGGCGTTGGGCCGGATGGAGAAATTCAAGGTGCTTTGCGCCCGACAGGCTTGCGACCTAATTTCACGCCGCGCTTGGAAATGGCTGGCTATAAATTGGGGCCTGAGATCTTTTGGACTGGCGAGCGAGAACGAGGGCGAGGCAGGCGTTAAAAAGCCTCTCCCGTGAGAGACCTCACATTTGGGGGTAGGGCGTGCGGAGCACGCCCCCTACCCTGGACCCTTGCCACGGCGATTCCTAGAGACCCGTTATAAATTAGTTGGCGTGAATAATTTTTTGTGGTATCCTTCTCCGCTATTGTGGGCGAGGATTTGATATCCGAGCTCTACGAGATTGCAAAGGAGTGAAATTATGAAGAAAACATATTCCAAAAAAGGGGATACTTGTCGCGTGACATTTGAGCTTCCCGTGAATGTTGAAGCATCAACTGTATCGGTTGCGGGTGAATTCAATGACTGGGATCAAGAAGCTCATCCCCTGACCCAGCGCAAAGACGGTCGATTCTCTCGGACAGTTTCCCTGAAGGCTGGGGCAGACTATCGCTTCCGCTTTTGGGTGGACGATTCCCGATGGGAGAATTCTTGGGATGCCGATAAGTATCTTCCCAATGAATTTGGCACAGAAGATTCAATTGTGTCAGTCTGATGAAATAATTTTGATTTTGAAACCGATCTGTGAAATTTGCAGATCGGTTTTTTTGTGCAACCTATCTGGATAAATCTCGTATAATAATCTTGTAAGAATGTGGCAAGTAACTTGTTATGAATTCTTTTAATTTCGATGAGAGATAGGAGAGAAATAAAATGAATAAACGAACGCGTTCGAGTCTGGTTTTTGGGTTTTTGTTGATTCTAATCGGTGGCTGGTTCCTGGCAGTTCAACTAGTCCCCGGCCTGGATTGGTTTTGGAATATATTCCAATGGCCGATGTTTGTGATTGGAATTGGCGTATTTCTTCTGCTTTTGGGGTTGGTGCTTGGTGCCCCAGGTATGGCAGTGCCAGCCTGTATTGTCGGGGGAATCGGCGGATTACTTTATTGGCAAAATGCGACTGGATATTGGGAAAGCTGGTCTTTCGCCTGGGCGTTGATACCCGGTTTCGTAGGCGCGGGCCTGATGCTAGCATCCCTCTTAGGCGAGGGAGGTAAGGATACATTCCGCGTGGGTGCGTGGATGAGTCTCATCAGCCTGATTGTGTTTGTCGCCTTTGGCGCTTTCTTTGGAGCCAATGTGCTGGGTACTTATTGGCCTGTACTGCTGATTGTGTTTGGTTTTTGGATTTTAATTCAGCCCCTCTTCCGACGCAAAAAGAAAACGGCTGAGCCTGTCAGCGCTGAGCCAGTCAGTGCTGAGATGGCTGAAGATGTAGAGATTATTGAAATTGAAGAAGATTCCGGAGTATGAACATGAGACGAGGTAGTTTTTTCTGGGGCATGATATTCGTTGTTTTTGGCGGATTGCTGCTGTTGGATAACTTCGCCATTTTGAGTTTCAGTGTGTGGAAGTTGTTCTGGCCTATGTTGGTCATTCTGTTGGGTGTCTGGATTCTCTGGCAGTCGCAGTATGGTGACAAAGTTCTCGAATCTGAGAGTGTATCCATCGATCTCGATGGTGCCAGCGAGGGACGCATAAGTCTGCATCATGGCGCGGGAGAATTGCGAGTTGCCGCAGGTGCAGCTGAATCCCAACTGCTTTCAGGTACCTTTGATGGCGGTGTTGAGCAAACGTCCAAACGAACGGGTGATCGACTGGATGCCAAATTAAAGGTCTCTTCGCAAGGATTCCCATTTGCATTTGTCCCTTGGATTTGGGGGCCTGGGAACAGAATTCGCTGGGATTTTGCTGTCAACCCCAACATTCCTCTAATGTTGGAAGTGCACAGCGGCGCCAACGATGCACGACTTGATCTAACCGACACCCATATGACAGATTTAGAAATACATACGGGTGCCAGCGCGACCGAAGTTCACTTACCAGCCCAAGTCGAGCACACACGCGTAAAAGTAGAAGCTGGAGCGGCCTCAGTCAAGTTAACAGTTCCGGACGGTGTCGCCGCGCGTGTCGAGGTGAGCGGAGGCCTGATTGGTGTGGATGTTGACCAAACGCGTTTTCCCAAGCAAGGCAAAGTGTACTGCACGCCAGATTTTGATTCTGCGCCTTACCGCGTTGAAATCAAAGTTGAGGCTGGCGCGGGCTCAATATCTGTAAATTAGTATATATAAACGAGGAGTATTCGATGAAATTCTTCGATAATCGAGTTTTGTGGGGGGCGTTATTGATCCTGGCTGGGGGATTGTTCATGTTACAAAATTTGGATCTGATCCCCAGCGCTTGGGGGGTGATCTGGGGCATGTTCTTTGGTATTGCTGGGGGCGTGTTCCTATATATCTTCTTTAGCGATCGCACCCAGTGGTGGACCGTGATCCCCGGCGTCACATTGTTGGGGCTTATGGTGCTGGTCGTCGCTGATCAGTTCTTCCCCAGCTTTGAGAATATTTGGGGTGGCAGCATCTTCTTGGGGGGCATCGCACTCAGTTTTTGGCTGGTTTATCTGGTCAATAGAGAAGCCTGGTGGGCGATCATACCCGCGGGAGTCTTAAGTACGCTGGCTGCCGTAGCCGTATTAGACGAATTTATGGATGATGCTGGCTGGATTTTCTTTATTGGCCTTGGCCTTACATTTATCCTGGTGGGTGTTCTGCCAACTTCCCAAGGACAAATGACATGGGCTTTCATCCCTGGTGGGATCTTGCTGCTGCTGGGGCTGTTCACTGCAACTCCGCTGTATTCTGTGATTAACTACGTCTGGCCGGTGGCATTGATCCTGTTAGGTGGTTATTTCGTTGTACGAAATTTCCGTACATAGATTTGTGGAGAATATGTTTGTGGAGAACAAAATGGATAAAAAACTATATCGTAGCCAAGGTGATCGCATGCTCGCTGGAGTTTGTGGTGGTTTGGCAGATTTTGCGGGGATAGATGCTACCCTGATCCGCTTGGCCTTTTTCCTGCTGCTTCTTGGTGGTGGGGTTGGATTTTGGGTTTATCTCGTATTATGGATCGTCATCCCGGAGCAGGATGCAGAAGTTTCTGGAGATTTTGGCGATCGTATCCGCCATATGGGAGATGACTTTGTCACTGCGGTCAATCGCCCTCACCCTAAGTCTGGTCTGATTGTTGGGGGTGGACTGATCATACTGGGGGCGTTGTGGCTCCTGGAATCCCTTGGCATTGACTTCCTTTGGTGGTTAGATTTCGATCTTCTCTGGCCCGCACTGCTAATTTTGGCTGGGTTGGCGATGATATTTCGTTGGAGACGTTAGAGGAACAAGATTATGGAAAATAAACCTCAACGTAGTGGATTTGTTTGGCCGATCATTCTAATTCTCGTTGGCGCATTATTCTTAATGAATAACCTGGGTATCATTGATAACGTTACCTGGGATTCCATCTGGCAGTTATGGCCATTGATTTTTATCGCTATTGGTTTGGATGGCCTGATCAGACGCAGTGAGATCGTTGGCCCGGTGATCATGTTTGGATTGGGCGGTGTATTCCTATTGAGCAACTTTGGCTGGCTGGGATGGAATGCTTGGGATGCGTTGTGGCGTCTCTGGCCTTTGTTGATAATCGCCATCGGTCTTGAGATCATGGTTGGACGACGTTCCCCTTGGCTTTCAGCGCTGGCAGTGCTGCTCATTCTGGCAATGTTGATGGGTTTGCTCTGGATGGTGGGGATTGGTTTTGGTCCCTTAGGTGGTCAATCCATCGAGAGCGAGTCTATCTATCAAGAACTAGGTGATGCCTCGCGTGCAGAAATCAGCCTGGCTCCTGCTGTGGGGCAATTGGTTGTTTATGAGTTGGATGATTCCAAAGCGCTTATTGAAGGAGAAGTCAGCATAGGTCGCAGCCGTCAGATTTGGGAAAGTTACAAGGAGCAGGGCAATACCGCGAAATATTCATTGAACACGCGCAATGCCTTCCCATTCTTAGGATCAGGCTGGGATTGGCGATTGGGTCTTGATCCCGACGTGCCCATCGAATTAGAAACCTCGATGGCAGCCGGCGAAATGAATTTAGAATTGGCCGATATAACGCTCTCTGAATTGAATGCCAGTCAGGCGGTTGGTGATCTCGCAGTGTCCTTACCTGAGGGAGAATCCATAAAGGGCGATATCAGCCAGGCCATTGGACAGATCATCGTCTACGTGCCCGATGATGTTTCAGTGCGACTCGAAGTCAGTAAAGCGCTTTCTTCGCTAACAGTTCCCTCAGACTTTGACAGACAGGGCGATTACTACTACTCTCCGGGTTATGAATCTGCCGAGATGGCCATCGACCTGGACATCAGCCAGGCTATTGGCAGCATTGTCGTACGGTATAATAAGTAATCAGCGTTAAATCTAAAAGGAGAATATCAACGATGGGATTGGAGTGTTGAAGCCAATCCCATCGTTGCACGTAATATGTCGAAACTTTGCCCAAAAATCATTTTAGAAGGCACCCGGCTGACACACAAAACGGAGATCGCCTTCACTCTCAACGATCATCCTCGGATCGTGGGCCCTCGCAAATATCGCTACCATTCTCCACTAATTTCGGCCGAGTGGTGCGGATTCACTAATTTCCCATGGGGACGCGGCCTGATCAACTTCGAGGCTGATGAAGAAGCCCTGGCCATGGAAACCTACCATACCTGGGTGCGGCTCTTTGAGTTACAGCGTTACTACTCCTGGATCATCGACCGCTTTCATATCTCAACCCGGCTGTATCAATTGCAGTATCGCAATGTAGACTACCCTTTCCGATGGCTGGAACAACGTCTGCTGGATTTGGGATTTCACTTGGTATTTGTCACACGCACCCCCGAGTCTTTTATCAATGCCCGCATTGAGAGACTCAAAGTATCCGGCAACCCATCTCAATATGATGACCTGACACTGTTCGTCCAAGAACAAGAACAGTTGCAAAAATTGGTCGGAGAGTCAATCTTACCAACGCTGGAATTAGATATTTCAGACGATGATATCCCAGCCGCGGCAGACCGTATCGCAAATTGGCTCGAAGAAACTGGTGGACTATGGGCCAAGTAGAAGTAAATTCTAAGATTATTGTTCTGATTTCTGCAGATGTTGAATGGGGCGTTGTTGGCGAACTATTCCCAGATGCTGATATGCAGCAATCTCCATTGGGAGAATGGTTCTCAATATCTCTATCCCAATCTCTTCCCCCGCTAACATTCTTCCATGGTGGGTGGGGAAAGATTGCCGCTGCGGCCTCGACACAATATGTCATAGACCGCTGGGATCCAGACATCTTGGTCAATCTGGGTACCTGCGGTGGGTTCGCCGGCGAAATTGATAAGGGGGAAATTATCCTGGTCGAGCGCACGGTCGTATACGATATCATCGAGAAAATGGGAGATTTTGACGAACATATCGCTCATTATACAACTGAGATGGATCTCTCGTGGTTGGGTGAAAAATATCCTGCGGCAGATCGAAAATCGCTGTTGCTATCAGGAGATCGCGATCTTCTGGTGGAGGAAATTCCTGAGTTGAAATCTAGATATGGAGCGGTTGCTGGGGATTGGGAGAGTGGTGCTATTGCCTGGGTGGCGCAGCGCAATGATGTTAAATGTCTGATTTTGCGGGGTGTTACGGATATCGTAGGAGATGAGGGGAGTCTGGCTTATGGAGATTTGGAGTACTTTCGTGAAGGGACGCGTGTTGTACTGAACCGGTTGGTAAAGACATTGCCTGAATGGTTGAAAATTATTTGAGAATTTGTCCGCAGTGGCCCATTCTATCTATTTTTATTTCTGTCTTTATCTTTGTTTTTCCCCGGTGCGTTGCTAGATTTCCCAGGAGACTCGTCTGACTGCCCAGGGTCTTCATCCATGTTTTGCCCTGGCGCATCACCCGAATTGCCTGGTGTGTTGTCTGAATCTCCGGGGTCTTCATCCATGTTTTGCCCTGGCGCGTCGCCAGAGTTCCCAGGAGACTCATCTGGTTCGTCGGATGGATCTTCATCTTTTTTGGCTTGCCCAGGTGCATCGCCGGAATTTCCTGGTGGATCATCGCTGGGATCTAATACATCTGGCTGATCATCTGTGTTTGGAGTTGTTGTATCATAGTCGTCAGCGAAGACGATTTCTTCTTTTTCGCTGGGTTCTTGATCCCCAGTCCCAGTTTCTACGTTTTCCTCCTCGTTAATTTCCTGCTCCTCCATTTCCTCTATCTCATCATTTTCTTCAGCATCGGGTAGGATGAAACTGACCTGTTTTCCTCCACCATTATTATTATTTATTATTGGAATGGGGGATTGCAGGTTTTCTTTGAAATCGCTGATCCGTTCTTGAGCCTCTTCTTCTGGTAATAGTTCATCACTGAGGATATCTTCGACGATTGAAAGTGAGATTGGTCGGAAAATAATGTTAGGATCGGAACTGTAATCTGCCTGCGTGTTTGCGCGCATAGAAACAGATACAAAATCTATAGCCCTTGATTGTTTAAATCCTTGAGCAAACACTGAAGCCCAAATGCCGATCATTACCACTATAGATAGTAGTATTGCCAGCAACCATTGTGTTCGGATGCCTGAAAAGTTAATTCTTGGGGAAAGGGTTTGAACAGCCAAGTTTTCTCTCTTCTGTCCTTTATTATTCCTCAATATTACCATGTATAAACTTAGATATTGCTTACAGAAATGTAATCTTTTATTCGCCGATATATTATGATACCTATGCCAGAGATCTTTTTGATATCTTCAATATCAGAGAAATTTCCATGCGCGGTTCGATATTCGATGATACTGCTGGCAATTTTTGAGCTGATCCCATCCAGAATCATTAAATCTTCCACTGGAGCAGTGTTAATGTTTATTCGTTTTGGCCGTTGCGCTTCCAACTCTATTGGCAGTAAGCGGTATACCATAATTGGTTCTGATTTTCCCTTGAACATGTGGCTGCCCATAGGGATAATTATAAAATCGTCTTGGTATTCGCCTAAAGCTGTATATGTGTCCTCGCTGATGATGGCACTGGTTTCACCTAATTCTTTGGTGAGACTCTCCAAACGTTGGGTAACGTTCACGGTATCACCGATGATTGAATAGTGTAACCTGTCGGCGGTGCCCATTCCCCCTGCAGCTACCGCTCCAGTATTGATGCCAATGCCGGTCACCATGGGCGGCTCACCTTTTTCTACCCGTTGTGCATTCATAGATTTCACTGCCGAAAGAATATCAACAGCAGCCATGCAGGCATGCCGTGCGCTTTCAGTAGCATCTAGTGTTACCGGTAGAACACCAAAAAACGCCATAACAGAATCGCCAACAAATTCGTTGGTCACTCCATCATGGGCGTTGATGATCGGGACGAGTTCTCCCCAGTATTGGTTGAGCCATCCTAAAACGATAGTAGGAGCCTCACTCTCTGAGATAACAGTGAAACCACGGATGTCCGTGATCATCACCGACGCGATGGTATTCTGTCCTTCTAATTTTAGATTCCCCGATGCAAGCCCCTTTCTGAGCTGATCCCGTACTTGAGGCGTGATTGTACGCCCCAGCAAATCCCGATATATTTCTCCTTCTTTTAGATGGGAAATCATATAATTGAATGTGTGGGCCAAAACAGCGAGTTCATCATCCCCCCTAGGTTCTACCGAGACATCCCATTTCCCTTGGCTGACTTCGGATGCAGCAGTTACGACTTGACTAAGTGGTTGAGTAATCCGTCGAGCGAGCAGCATACCCACAATAATGATAAGGAGCAATCCTAATGTGGCAAGAACATATATTTGAATCTGTGTCTGCTGACTTGGCCGAACTAGGAAGGTTTCCGCTAGTGATACGCCCACTAAGCCAAGATCCTGACCGCCGCGAATTTCCCATGGACCGATGATTTCCCTATACTCGATACCCGCCACATCGATTGGCCGCAACTGGCTGTCCTGTTCTTGACGTGACAGAATTTCTACAACTGATTGCTCCGAAATGTTTATTTCCTCGGCATCTTTTAGAGTTGTTTCCAGTAGCTGTCCATTCGCAGAATATAAGGTAACATGAGCGATTGTGCTTTCTTCTCCAAGAAGCTTTTCTCTCGTTTCTGCAACGATGGTTGAGATCGACCGGCCAATGAGCACCGCGCCGATAAATTGATTTTCATTGTTGACTATGGGACCTGCGATGTAGAAATAATTCCCCCAAGGAGCCTGGATCAAACCAGCAAATTTATCTCCATGCTCATCGGTTTGTTGATTTAATACCTGTTGTACGAATGGCGCATCAGCGAAAATATCATCCCCTCTTGAAAATTCATACGATTCCCGCCCGCTTCCAGCGATATGACGGATAGAAATCAGCGCCACTCCTTCAGAATTGAGAATGTCGATAGCTTCTTCTTGGTTGTTGATAGCTAAACCTAATCCAAGCTCTCTAAGCATTTCGGAGTCATTCTCGTGGATTGCTGTTGATAAACCATCCGTGAAAGCCAGTAGACGTAGTGTTTCTAGGCGATTGTTTTCTTCCTCTACAAGCCAGGAAGTAGACAGTTGCCCAATTTCAATCAGGTTGTTTATAAAGCGATCTTCTATCGTATCTATAGCTACTCGACTGACAACATAGCCAGCACCCATCGCAAGTAATAATGCTAATAAGAGATATGGCAGAATAATCTTCAACCGTACAGACATACGAACAGCAGGTAAATCGGATTGTATTTTTCTGCTGCTTTGTTCCTCTGCTGAATCACCGCTCTCCAAGCTTTTAAGCGCTTGATCTACCCAGGTTTTGCTGAAAGGAGATCGCAGAAATATGTTTACTCCGAATTCCTTAACTTCTAACTCCCTTGAAAGATCGGGATAACGGTTGGAAATGATTACATAGATATCAGGATATCGTTCTCTAAGCCCCCGCAATAATTCAAAAAGAGCATCCTCGGGCAAGTGGAGGTCTAATACCAGCAGCTGGGGCTCTTCTTGTTGTAGGATAGGGATGGAATCGCCAATGTCTATGGTTGTATAAACCTGATCACCACGCTGAACAAAAATCTCAGTAAGAGTTTGTGCGGTTTCGATATCAGATTGGACGATGAGAACCTTCATGAATACCCTATTCGTTCTTATGGATTGCGCTGAAAGCAGGGAAATGTTACCTAAACAGTGTTCCCCAATTAATGGAAGCTTGCTAATCATACCAAATTAGGAATGGGGCGTAAATCAAACTAGCGTACTGTTATCATTTGGGGGAGTGGTGATTTTCGTGGTGTTCATTATTCAGAAGGCACAAACTTATCTATTGTCATTCCGAGTGGAGCGAGGAATCCCAGGCATCCTGCTTTGCTTGATAATTGTTTGGTTTCAGGGAATCTTCACTCCGCTGTGCTGCGTTCAGAATGACACTTATTCCAGTGGATTTTGTAAAACACCACCATTTAGACCACTCCCTCATTTGGCTCTGCCAAAGTAATTAGTATGAATATGGTAAGATATTCTCATCTTTTGTTATACCCTTCTGCCTAATGGAAACTAATAAAAATGTTCAATCAACTCAAATAACGGGTGATTTATTTCCCCAATTTTTCCTGGACGCATTGCCTGAAGCCATGCTAATTGTAGATTTTTCTGGGCGGATTCAACATGTCAATGCACAAGCTGAAGAGTTGTTTGAATACCACCAGGATGAATTGGTTGGCAAAGAAGTGGAAGTGTTGATCCCACAGGGTGTTCGAAATGAGCATATAAAGTTAAGGGACGAATACTTCCAATCTCCAAGATCGCGCCATATGAATTCTGGATTGGAGCTCTCGTGTAAAAAAAAGAATGGGGAAGAGTTCCAATCTGACATCTCTCTCAGCCCAATCACTATTAATAATCAAACTTATCTGTTTTGCAGCATACGCAATATAACGCACAGAGTAAACACAAGAACATCTCTTGCTGAAAAAGTTGCTCAATTAGAAGTAATTAATGATATTGGATTGGCGGTTTCTTCTACACAAGATATTGATAGCTTACTTTCTTTGATCGTAGAACAAGCTGCTAAACTTGCTGGTGCAGAAAGTTGCGCAGTGTTGTTGCCCGATGAAAAATCTGAAGAATTAGTGTTCAGAGCAGCACTTGATAACACTGTTGGTATGCGAATTCCATGGGATGAGGGGGTGGTATCCCAGGTGTTGAGTACGGGCGAACCAGAAATCATCAAGGATGTATCCAATGCACCGGGTCACTCTACAAGAATTGGCGAGCAAAGCGGCATTGTGACTCACTCGCTTTTGGCTATTCCCTTACTGGCTGAAGGAAAATCGTTGGGTGTACTAACCGCAATCAATAAAATCGATGGTGATTTTTCGATTACTGATTGTGAATTACTTGTTTCTCTTGCAAGTTATGCAGCAACTTCTCTGCAAAATGCCCTACTCTATGATCAAATTCAACGCCATGCTGAAGACCTTCAATTTGAAGTATCAAAACGTACAGAAGCTTTGCGTAAATCCCAAGATTCTTTGCAGCAGCGCAATCTCGAACTAAATCGCTTGTATCGTGCATCTGAGACATTGTTTTTTTCTAGCGCGCCCGAGTTGGAAGAAGTTGCTAAAACGATTGTCAATACGATATTGGCAGAGTTTGGTAAATCTAATTGCAGTCTATTAATCGCTGAAAAAGGCAAGAATGTGATAAGGCGAGTCGCTGTTTCCGGGCCTTATGCAGAAGAAGTTTCAAAGGGTGAACTCAGACTCGATGGATCTGGGCTGGTACCACGTGCATTCCGATCAGGCCAAGTTGTCAATATTTCTGATGTGCGAGATGAGCCCGATTACGTTGCAAATTGGAAAGATGCCCGTTCAGAGTTGGCAATTCCGCTTCAATTGGGTGAGGAGGTTATTGGGGTCATTGATGTACAAAGTTCGGAACTGAATGCCTTCAACCAGGATGATGAACGTCTTATGGGTATTTTTGCTGAAAGAGCTGCATTAGCAATTGAGAATGTTTGGCTGTTTGAAGCAGAACGACGCCAAAGAGTTGAAGCAGAAACTCTTCGGGAAGCGAGTGCCGTAGTCGCAGGATCGCTTCAACAAGATGAGGCCATTAATGAAATCTTAGTTCAGTTAGAACATGTTGTGCCCTATGATAGTGCCTCTGTTCAATTGATAGGTGAAGGCTATCTAGAGATTGTTGGGGGTCGCGGCTGGCCTGATGCAGATGATGTTCTTGGATTGCGCTTCCCGGTTCCGGGGGATAACCCCAACTCCGATGTTATTGAGCGGCTCGAGGCAATAATTCTAGATGAAGCAAGCCAATACCATGAATCTTTTCTACAACCCCCGCATAGCCATATTCGTTCCTGGATGGGGGTCCCATTGATTGTGCGTGACAAAATTATTGGAATGCTAGCTATCGATCACACACAGTCGAATTATTACACATCTGAACATATTCGAATGGTAACGGCATTTGCTGATCAAGTGGCAATTACGATTGATAATACCCAGTTATTTGGGAGGACACAGTCTACATTGGCTGAGACCCAAATGCTCTATGATATCTCTAGAACTCTTATTCAGACCGATAACGTGACTGAATTATTGCAAAGATTAGTCGATGAAGTTGCACAACATTTGCCCGCCGACCGCGTCATGTTAATCACCTTTGATTTGGAAGCAAAAAAGGTCAGTCAATTCGTAATAGGGGGTTTAGGAGTTGTCAAAATCGTACAACCTGAGTTCGATGAATTGTTTGGTGGATTAAGTGGTTGGGTTTTAAGGGAATTTAAACCTGCGCTATCCCCAAAAGGAGTTCCTGATCCTCGGGAAAATGAGGTTGCACAAAAGCGCCGCATCGAAATGCATTGTGGTTCAATCATAGTTGCTCCTATGCTCATTCGTGAGCGAGCAATTGGAACCATTACTGCCATCAACAACCCTGAAGATAAAGATTTTACACAACGTGAAGTGAATCTGTTAGAAACTATTGCTGGTCAGGCCGCCATCGCCATGGAGAATGCCAACTTGCTTCAAAAAAGCCAAACCACTTTGGCAGAAACGCAGATGCTTTACCAGGTTGCACACTCCCTGATTCAAGCAGAGACACTGGATGAAGTGGTGCAATCACTTGTGGATAATGTTGCCAAATTCCTGCCCGCGCACCTTGCGGCATTAAACATATTTGATTTAAACAGGGCTGAAATTACGAATTTTGTCGTTTCAGGAATGGATATTGATGATATCGATCAAGTAGATTTTGATGAGTTGATGGATGGACTTACCGGTTGGGCGGTCAGAGAGTTAGAACCTGTAGTTTCGCTAAAAGGAGTTATTGATCCACGTGAAAGTGATGCTGGATTAAAGCGAAGGGCGGATGCTGGGTTTGGGTCTGTTGTCATTGTCCCCTTAGTACATCGAAGCAATGTGCTTGGATCCATGTCGGTGATAAATCGCCAAGATCAGCCTGATTTTACCCAACGTGATATCGGCCTGATGGAGGCAGTTGCTAACCAGGCCGCATTTGCTATTGAGAATGCTAAACTATTTGAAGAGATTCAGTGGTTGGCAACAACGGATGGACTAACCGGCACGCACAACCGGCGTCATCTTTTTGAGCTTGGTCGCCGAGAAATTGAACGAGCTCGACGGTATAAACATCCTCTATCGGCAATTATGCTTGATATTGATAATTTCAAACAAGTTAATGATACCTACGGTCACAGTATTGGCGATCAAGTTTTGCGAGCTCTGACACGAGAATGCCTGGACAGCTTGCGTGAAGTTGACATTCTCGGACGCTACGGAGGAGAGGAATTTGCAATTATCCTCCCCGAAACTGAATGCCAAGCCGCGTGCAAAACTGCAGAACGCTTGCGCCAGCGAATTGAAAATAAACCCTTTAAAACAACCAAGGGGGAACTGTTATTAACAATTAGTTTAGGGGTTGCTGAACTAATTGATGATATTCCAGATATGGCAACTCTGCTTGATCTGGCAGATTCTGCACTTTATGTTGCGAAGCAGTCAGGTCGAAATCGGGTTGAGTTTAAAACTTAGCCCTTATAACCCTAA
>CAYQQX010000064.1:0-22878 GCA_964419495.1 uncultured Anaerolineales bacterium | reverse complement strand
TAAACTTTTGCTGTTTTGAGGAGGGTCTAGCACCCTTTTTGCAGTAGAGTCATTTAAATAAGCGGCGCGCCTTTGAAGCGCGTCGCTTTTATTTTGCGCGGAAGGGCTTCACTTTGCGCACCCTTCGGGTGTCATCTCGCCCTTCCGCCACTACACTTCATGAGAAGTGCAGCAAGATCATGGTAAACTACCCCCGCTATGACCGAATTGACTGGGACAGAACGAGCCGATTACGTACAGGGGATGTTCACCCGTATCGCTCACCGCTACGATTTGATGAACCGAATCATGACCGCGGGACAAGACGCACGTTGGCGGCGTGAGGTGATCCAGCGCGCTGCCCTGCCCTTGGGCAGGAGCCTTCTTCTCGACCTCGGGGCGGGTACCGGTGATTTGGCCTTCGATGCCCTTCGAAAGTACCCCGAAACGACGCCCATCGCTGCCGATTTCACCCTGGCGATGATGCAGGTCGGTCAAAATCGGCAAAATGGTCACAATGTGAGGTGGTCCTCAGCTGATGCTCTAAAGTTACCCTACCCTGACGACACTTTTGATGCTGTAGTTTCAGGATTTTTGCTACGCAATGTGATCGATATCCAGCAGGCGTTAGCCGAACAACATCGTGTGATCAAGCCCGGTGGCATGTTGGTTGCATTGGATACCACCCGCCCGCGCGAGAACCTGCTTTCTCCGTTCATACGCTTCCATATGAAAACAGTCATCCCAGCTCTAGGGCGTTTGATGACGGGGCAGGCCGATGCTTATGAGTATTTGCCAGATTCTTCAATCAATTTCCTGCGCGCCGAGGAGTTAGCAGCGCGACTGGCAGCGGTTGGTTTTCGTGAGGTGAATTTCGAACGAAAAATGTTCGGGGTTGTCGCCCTCCATTGGGGGAAGAAATGAGTCGGGACGTCGGATTGTCAGATCGTCAACGCATTGTCATTGGAATCAGTGGAGCATCGGGAGCAATATTGGGAATTCGGCTGTTGGAAGTGCTGAACCCTTTGGAGAATTTCGAAACGCATTTGGTGGTATCACCCGCGACACACATGACCATTACCCAGGAGACCGATTGGAAAGTCGATGATGTATTGGCACTGGCCGATTTCGTTCACAAACACGGAGATATCGGTGCTTCGATTGCCTCTGGCTCCTTTGTCACCTCTGGTATGGTCATCATCCCCTGCTCGATCAAGACCCTCTCCGCGGTGGCCAATTCCTACACCGAGAATCTGCTCGCCCGCGCTGCCGATGTGACACTCAAAGAAGGGCGCCCCTTGATCCTCGTGGTGCGCGAAGCACCGCTGCACCGCGGTCATCTGCGCCTCATGGATCAGGCCGCGGACGCTGGCGCAGTGATCTTTCCCCCCATGCCAGCATTCTACACCCGACCAGAGTCAATCGATGACATTGTTGATAACATCGTCGGGCGCGTGCTGGCACGACTGGGAATAGAAAATAAATTGTATAAAAAGTGGTCCACAGATAGCGAATGAATGACCACGAAGACTCAAAGACACAAAGAGTATCGAAATTTATGCATTTATTTAGTGTCTTGTGCCTTGGTGGTAAAACAAGGCGATTACGAACAGATTAATTATTATGTCGGATCGAGATCTTACCAAGGCCGCCTTGCGCGGTGAACCTTCTTACGTATGGCGCGCGGGACAGGAGCGCCGTTTAAAGATGATCCTCGAGGCTGTAGGGGAACGAGTCACAGGCCGCGTCTTGGAAAACGGCTGTGGTGTGGGGATGTATGTTGAGAAGTTGAGCGCGCAGGGTAGTGAAGTGATCGGCCTGGAATTCGACTTCGAACGCGCCGTAGATGCTCACGTCAACTCCCCACATATCACCAACGCCGCTGGAGAATACTTGCCTTTTCCCAAAGAGACCTTTGACCTGATCTTAAGTCATGAAGTCATCGAACACGTTCAAGATGACCGTAAAGCGATTGGCGAGATGGTTCGGGCTTTGCGGCCAGGCGGTCGGCTGGTGCTCTTTTGCCCCAACCGCGGCTACCCCTTTGAGACGCATGGCATTTATTGGCACGGAAAATACAAGTTTGGCAATATCCCCCTGGTGAACTGGCTGCCGAGGCCGTTGAGAGACAAGTTAGCTCCTCATGTGGAAGTTTACACACGGAGAGATATGCTGCATTTATTCGAAGGTTTGCCAGTCGATTTCGTCACCCGCACAATTGTCTTCGGGGCCTATGACAATATCATCGCACGCTTTGGAGGCTTTGGGCGCGTGCTCCGGGCGGTGCTGCAATTCTTAGAGCGCACACCATTGAAGATTTGCGGTTTATCACATTTTTGGGTGGTGGAAAAGCAAAAGATTGAAGGCTAAAGACCAATCTTCAATCATAAATCATCAATCGACTATTTTCCCCTAAAATCATAAATCCCATCCACGATGGGCCACCTGGTTCCACAGCCTGAGCAAATTAGTGCTTCAGGCTGTTTTTCGTCTAGGGATTGCCCGCAGCTCGGACATTTGAAAAAGCCGTTGGATGTGGAAGATTTGCCTATCGCCTGGGATTTGACAAAAACGCTGGGGGTCAGTTGCCACCAATCCCCAGTCAGTTGAGCAAAGGAATCCATCGCTACCAAAAGCTTGGTGGGCAACAGGCGTTTGAGCAGACCGATGCGAAAATGGGAAACAGTCAACTGGCGCTTGATCTCAAAATTCGCTTCGCCAAGCCAGGCGCGCACGGTCTTGGGGTGGAAGTCGAAATTCAGGGGCACAAACTCTACTTGCTCCGGCGAGAATGGACTCCACTCTTGCTGGTGGGTGAAATAGCGCAGAATGGCCTTGAGATTCTGTTTGTTGGCAAACTCTAAGATGAAGGTGCTCCGCTCCTGCAGAACGCGCCAGATTTGAGCCAGCGCTCCAGGTGCTTCGGCCAGGTGGTGCAGCACGCGGATCATAGTAGCGGCATCAAAGAGACCATCCACAAACGGCAGGCGGTACACATCGCCAGCAACGTAAATGTAGCGGTCGCTTTTGCCTAAACGTTCTTGGGCTTGCTGGAGCTGTGTAAGGGAATAATCCAGCAAAACAACCCGCTCGAAACCAGCGTATCGGGGCGTGTTGCGGCCAGCGCCCGCACCAAGCTCTAAGAGCAAATTTCCGTTGGGAGGCAGTAACCGCCGCAAGGCAATGGCTTCGGCTCCATCTTCATAGGCGCGACCGCCTTGATCCCAGAAGCTGGTCTGGTAATCGGAACCTTCGTAGTCACAAATGGGGGGATGTTTATCAGTCATTCTATTAATCCACGAAGGAGCACGAAGATACTCTAAGAGTTTCTTTTGTGCCCCTTCGTGTACTTAGTGGATTCTTAATTTTCGGCTATGCGGGTACCGTTGTAGCCGCGTCCTACGCCGCGATATTTAAAGCCTAATTCAGCCATCTCATCAGGGTCATAGATATTACGTCCGTCGAAGATCACAGGCTGCTTCATCGCATCACGCAATTTGCGGCGATTCAACTGTTTGAACTCGTTCCACTCGGTGTTGACGATCAGGGCGTCGCAGCCTTCGGCCATGGAGTATGGGTCTTCACACATCTCCACCGCGGGAAGTAATGGTGCAGCAACTTCCATAGATACCGGGTCATAGCCCCGCACGGAAGCCCCAGCGGCGATCAACTTGCTAGCGATATCGATAGAAGGTGCATCGCGCATGTCATCAGTGTTGGGCTTGAATGCCAACCCTAACATGCCGATTGTGCGACCATTTAGTTCGCCATCGAGCAGTTCTTCAAGGCGTTCGATAGCCATAGGGCGCCGGTCGGCGTTGATCTCCATGACGGCGTGCAGCAGTTGGGGATGTTTGCCTTTTTCCTCAGCCATATGTGTAAGAGCAAGCACATCTTTGGGGAAACAGGATCCACCATACCCCAGGCCAGCATTGAGGAAGTGATGACCGATGCGCTCGTCATAGCCCATGCCATTGGCCACTTCTGTCACATCCGCCCCTAGTGCCTCGCAAATATTGGCGATCTCGTTGATGTAAGAAATCTTGGTCGCCAGAAATGCATTGGAGGCATATTTGATCATCTCGGCAGTGCGCAGGTCGGTGATCACAATCGGCGCTCGCAGAGGTAGGTGCAATTGGGCTACTTTATCAGCGGCATCACGATCTAGCGAACCCAATACGGTTCTGTGGGGATTCATGAAATCGAAGATCGCTGATCCCTCTCGCAAGAACTCGGGGCAAGATACCACGGAAAAGGGAATTTCTTCCTGTTGGCTGCGTTTGACGATATCTGCAACCCAGTCGCCAGTGCCGACTGGGACAGTGGATTTATTAATGATGATCAACTCCTCACTCATCACCTCGGCGATTGAGCGGGCTGCAGCCTCGACATATTGCAGGTCGGCTTCGCCATCCACACCGGAAGGGGTGCCTACAGCGATGAAGGCAAATTCTGTATCTTTGATGCCCTCGGCATAAGATGTTGTGAACGTGAGGCGGCCGGCCTTAACGTTACGTTCGACGAGTTCTTCCAAACCAGGCTCGTAAATGGGCATATCACCCTTTTTCAAGCCTTCAATTTTCTCTTCGCTGATATCCAAAGCAATCACGCGATTGCCAAGGTCAGCAAATCCCGCAGCCGTAATCAGTCCGACATAGCCGACGCCAACAACACATATTTGTCTCATTATTTACCTCCGAGGTTCAAGGGAAATGTATTCTAGCGACAAATTCCCGCCTCAAATTTTTACTTAATTGTCTGACAAGTCAATTGAGTGTGTCCATAGCCCGGAAATCTTACCATAGGCTGTTTCATTTGGCACGAGCGGGGGAGCTTATGCCCTGCGCAAAAGGTCATTTGTGAGCAATGACCTCTGTCACTTGTAGTTCGGACAAAAACACTCTAAAATAATGACGATAAATCTTATCCGTAAGGCCAAATTAGGAGAAAAACTCATGCAAATTACACGTCAAGCAGATTACGCAGTCCGTGCAGTCTATTACTTGTCTACATTGGGCGACGGGAAGCGTGCAGCTACCAGCAAAATCGCCTCAGAACAACGAATACCCCCTTCATTCCTGGCAAAGATCGTTTCTCAATTATCAGTAGCGGGGTTGTTACATACATCACGCGGCGCTCGGGGCGGTGTGTCTCTTGCACGTGATCCCGAAGAAATCAGCCTGCTGGATGTGGTTGAAGCCATTGATGGCCCCATCTATTTGAATGAATGTGTCGGCGATAGTGGTGTCTGTACTTTTGAAGATTCATGTGCTATGCGCGCCGTATGGTGTGACGCGCAAAAAGATTTGGTTGATCGTCTGGGCACTACGAGTTTTTCCACAGTGATCAGTTAGCTATAGCTTGGTCTGAATCTCCTAACAAACGGCCCTAAATTTAAATAACTTTTAAAAAAATTTCCTAACCATTCCCCTCTTGGCGTATAATTACCAAGAGGGGATTTGTACATATTATTCAAACACTGTCGAAATAAATCGGCAGATAGTTAGGAGGCTTAAATGTCCGAACCGCGTGTTGTGCGTGCGCCACAGGGAACACAATTAACATGTAAGTCTTGGCTGACCGAGGCGCCTTATCGTATGATCCAGAACAACCTGGATGCTGAAGTTGCTGAACGTCCCGAAGATTTGGTCGTGTATGGAGGCAGGGGTCAGGCGGCCCGGACCTGGGAGGCCTTTGATGCAATCCTTGAAACCCTGGCCGATCTGGAAGACGATGAAACCCTGTTAGTGCAGTCGGGTAAACCGGTTGTGGTTTTCAAAACACATCCTGACGCGCCGCGGGTGTTGATTGCCAACTCCAACCTGGTGCCACAATGGGCTACTCAAGAGCATTTCGATGAGCTGGCGGCTCAGGGGTTGATCATGTATGGCCAAATGACTGCCGGGTCCTGGATCTACATTGGCACACAGGGCATCCTACAGGGGACGTTTGAAACTCTCGGCGCGTTGGCTCAGCAGCGAGGTTGGGGATCTTTGAAAGGCAAATTCGTGCTGACTGCCGGACTGGGCGGTATGGGGGGTGCCCAACCCCTGGCTGTGACCATGAACGAGGGGGTATGTTTGATCGTGGAAGTAGATCCCGATCGCGCTAGACGTCGTCACGAGATCGGCTATGTGGATATGGTTGTGGATACCCTGGAAGAGGCCATGACGCTGGTAGAAGAAGCCGTTGAAAATGGCACCCCAAAATCTATCGGGTTGATTGCCAATGCAGCAGATGTCTACCCTGAATTGGTGTTGCGCGGCGTGATCCCTGATGTGGTCACCGACCAAACACCCGCCCATGATGTGCTCAGCTATGTGCCCACAGGCTTGGGTGTGGCAGAAGCCGAATTCCTGCGTGAGTCAAACCCTGCAGAATATGAACAACGTTCTATGGAATCGATGGCCAGGCACGTCGAGGCCATGTTAGCTTTCCAGAAAACGGGTGCTGAGGTGTTCGATTACGGCAATAATCTCCGGCAGCGCGCCTATGATCATGGCGTCGAAGATGCTTTTGAATTCCCGGGTTTTGTACCAGCCTATATTCGTCCCTTGTTCTGTGAAGGCAAAGGACCCTTCCGCTGGGTGGCACTTTCGGGTGATCCCGAAGATATCTATCGCACTGACGAGGTCGTTAAGGAGTTATTCCCCGAGGATGAACACCTGCATCGCTGGCTGCGTATGGCCAAAGAGAAAGTACCATTCCAGGGTTTGCCCTCGCGCATCTGCTGGTTGGGGTATGGCGAGCGCGTCAAGGCTGGCCTGGCGTTCAATCAGTTGGTCGCTGATGGCATTGTCAAAGCACCACTTGTCATCGGCCGGGATCATCTGGATGCTGGTTCTGTTGCTTCTCCTAACCGTGAGACAGAGGGTATGAAAGATGGCACTGACGCGGTTAGTGATTGGGCGATTCTCAACGCGCTGATCAACGCTGTGGGCGGCGCCACTTGGGTTTCATTTCATCATGGCGGCGGCGTGGGCATTGGCTACAGCCAGCATGCTGGACAGGTTATTGTTGCCGATGGCAGCTCTGAAGCAGCGGCGCGCCTGGAGCGCGTGCTTACTGCCGACCCGGGCATGGGCGTCGTACGCCACGCCGATGCTGGCTATGATCAGGCTGTCGATGCGGCTAAGCGTCATGGCATTAAGATGCCGATGTTAGGCAAGTAGGTATGTAGTAGGGCACGAGAGTGCCCGTAGAGGTTTATGTACGAATTCAGGAAAATGACCCCGGAAGAGCGTAAGCAGGTAATACTCAAAAGAAAGTCTCGCGGTTTCCCTCTTCATGCGCCACCACACTTCAGGAATATTGCTGGATACAACCTAATCACTGCAGCCTGCTATGAGCACAAAGCCATATTTGATTCACCGGAATGATTGTCTTTTCTAATGAAGGAAATCTTGGATGGTTTTGCTAGGGATTACTTGGAGTATCATGCTTGGGTTTTTCTTCCTAATCATTACCATATTGTCCTTGATGTGCCTGATATCTCTGTTGTTAGTGAAGCTATTCGAAAGGCACATAGTCGAACAGCTACGAAGGTGAACTACATTCAGGAGAAAAAGGGGCGAAAAGTGTGGTACCGCTTCAATGATCGATTAATTCGCACAGAACGGCATTACTGGGCGACAATCAACTATATTCATTACAATCCTATCAAGCACGAACTTGTGGAGAAAATGTCAGATTGGCCTTGGTCAAGCGTACATGAATATTCAAATAATGTCGGCAGAGAGAAGTTGGATAGTATTTGGAAAGAGTACCCAATCAAAGATTACGGAAAAGGTTGGGATTGGTAAAAGGTTGTAGTAGGTTGTAACAGGTTCTAATATTAAACGCCACTCTCGTGGCTTACTACGAACACACATATTAGTTTATTCGAAATAGAAGAAAAGTCAGGTGAGTTATGGCAATAAAACGGATTGCAACATTTACCAGCGGGGGCGATGCCCAGGGTATGAATTCGGCGGTTCGCGCTGTGGTGCGCACCGCCCTTGACCGCGGCTTGGAAGTGTATGCCATCTATGAGGGCTATCAAGGCATGGTCGATGGTGGCGACCGAATCCGCAAGATGGATTGGGATTCGGTTGGCGGCATCTTGCAAGGTGGCGGCACGGTTATCGGCACGGCACGTTGTAAGCGATTCCGCACCCGTGAGGGACGCCTGGTTGCAGCCAAAAATTTAATCGAGCGCGGTATCGAAGGCTTGATCGTCATTGGTGGGGATGGATCGCTTACCGGTGCTAACCTCTTCCGGCAAGAATGGTCCTCTCTGGTAGCTGAACTAGCCGAAAAAGGTGAGATCACCCCCGAGCAGGCCGAAGCTTACCCCAATATGCTGATCGTCGGATTGGTGGGTTCCATTGACAATGATTTCTTCGGCACCGACATGACCATCGGCACCGATTCGGCTTTGCACCGCATCACCGAGGCTGTTGACGCCATTACCAGCACGGCCGCCAGCCACCAACGGACTTTCGTGGTCAAAGTGATGGGGCGTAATTGCGGCTACCTGGCAATGATGGGAGCCCTGGCCTGCGGTGCCGATTGGGTGCTGATCCCCGAGAATCCGCCTGATGTGGATGATTGGCGCAAAGTCATGGCAGAACGCCTGAAAGCAGGTCGAGAAGCGGGACGCCGCGACAGCATCGTTATCCTGGCAGAGGGCGCGCGTGATCGCGATGGAAACTATATTGGCAGCAGCGATGTGGCCAAGGCATTGGAAGACCGTTTAGGGGAGGATGTGCGCGTGACTGTATTGGGACATGTACAGCGCGGAGGGCGTCCCAGTGCATTTGATCGTAATTTGGGCACGCTATTGGGATACGAAGCTGTCAATGCCATCATCGAAGCCAAGCCCGAAGATGAACCCTTGCAAGTGGGCTTCAAAGGCAATCGCACAGTCAGGTTGCCTCTGATGGATTGCGTGGAACAAACCCACGCCGTGGCAGAGGCCGTGGATACCAAGGATTATAAGAAAGCCATGGAATTGCGCAGTTCCAGCTTTACGGATGCTTACCGAACGCTGCGAACCATGGTACGCGCTATCCCGCATACCCCTGACCCCGATCAGAAACGCCTGCGCATTGGCGTTCTCAACGCTGGTGCTCCAGCCCCTGGGATGAACACTGCTTCCAGAGCGGCTACCCGCCTGGGCCTGGATCAAGGTCATATCATGTTGGGGATCTATAATGGCTTCGAAGGCATGGCCGAAAACGAAGTCGAAGAGCTAAGCTGGATGAGCATGGGGGGCTGGGCTTCGATGGGTGGTTCTGGCCTTGGCACCAGCCGCCGAGTTCCGAAGGGCAAGGATTTGTATGCCATTGCCCGGACCATCGAGATCAACCAGATCGATGCCCTGCTTGTCATTGGGGGTTGGAATGCTTATGAAGCTGCCTATAAATTGTTTGAAGAACGAGCCAACTTCCCCGCCTTTGAAATCCCCACAATTTGCTTGCCTGCCTCGATCAACAACAACCTGCCCGGCTCAGAATTGAGCATCGGGGCAGATACGGCGCTCAACAGCATAGTCAACGCCGTGGATAAAATCAAGCAGTCGGCCGTGGCCACGCGGCGCTGCTTTGTTGTGGAAGTGATGGGCCATTGGTGCGGATACCTGGCATTGTTGGGCGGCCTGGCCACAGGCGCGGAACGCGTTTATATGCACGAAGAGGGTGTGACACTCAGTGATTTGCAAAAAGATACAGAAAATTTGAGCCAGGGGTTCCGTGCAGGCAAGAAGCTGGGCTTGATGATCCGCAACGAGTATGCTAATGATATCTATACTACTGGGTTCATGTGTGCCCTGTTCGAAGAAGAGGGGCGCGACCTCTTTGATGTTCGCCCGGCAATATTGGGACATCAACAGCAGGGTGGCGATCCTTCACCCTTTGACCGCATTCAAGCCACGCGCTTGGCCCGCTTGTGTCTCGAGTATTTGGTTGAAGAGTGTGTAACGACGTCAACCCGAAGTGCTTTTGTTGGCCTCGAAGAAGGCACATACAAGTATCACGATATGCGAGACTTCGAACGCATGGTTGATCTAGAATATCATCGACCCAAGGAGCAATGGTGGTTAGCTTTGCGCGAGATTGCCAGCCTGCTGGCAAAACCTGGGCCGGATGTAGCATAAAAATGATGTCCCACGTCCTATAAAGAGCGTTGCACTTCACAAGTGCGACGCTCTTTCTTTTTTCACTCATACCTACAAGGGTTATCTGGATCGAGGTGGTCAAACACGAATAGAGCGAATTTACCGAATGCCACGAATTGGATATTTTAGTCATTCATGGCATTTGTGACTCTACTGCAAAAAGCCACCAAGAAAGTTTCCCGCCGGAATATATGGGGGCGGTTGTTCCGCAACCACCCCCATATATTCCGGCGGACGCCATCGTCTGGTAGTTTTTGCAGTGAAGTCATTTGTGTTATTCGTCAAAATTGGTGATTAATTATCAGGCTTGCAGGGGTTCTTGGAGTCAGGATCCTCGGGAGGCATGCCCTCAGTCCCTGGGCCATACTCACAAACCGCCCGCCAGGGCATGTAATAGGTTTGGAAAGTATCTTCATCGATGATTTGGCCGTCCCGCCAGACATCCCGGTTGACGGTCACCACCGCGCCTTCCACCGACCAGTCCACTTGTTTGATCTGCCCCTCACCTAACTCGGTATTCTCTTCGTAGCGCGGCTCGGGCGGATCTTGTTTGTCCGTCAGACCGGTGGTGCTCCAATCCACAGAGCGGCCATCGCTGGTGGAATAGAACTTCCAGGTCAGGTAGCTACCTCCATAATAGGTTTCCATCAACAGCCAATAATCGGTATCATTCTTAAATTTGAAATCCACTACCGGTACATAGACCGTGGCATCCAAACCAGCCCACTTGGCATCATGGCCATTTCCATAGGTCTGCTCGTAGTAGTAGACACGGTAGGCATGGGGATGGCGTTCGACAATCGGGAAGCCACCAAAGAAGACCGTTCGGAACAAGGTTGTGCTGACTTGGCACACGCCACCGCCAACGCCTTTAATGGTACGGTCGCCGTAAATGATCCAGGCCTCAGCATAGCCGGTGTCCAGGCTGACATCGCCCAAGGCTTTAGCCATGGAGAATGTTTCTCCAGGGGGAATCAACAGGCCATGAAAACGTGCCGCGGCCGTGGCGATGTTCTGCCTGCGGGAAGTGCTGGAGCCGTAATAATAGGTGGTGTGCGAATTAACTAACTCTGTTATCCCCAATGCTTCTGCTGTGGCATCGTCGGTGACCTGCGGTGAATTGTATTCCATATCCAGAGAAACATCGTGTTCTCCAGCCATGACTTGCTCATTGATTTTTTGAATGGTGGTTTCAATGTCGATGAATTGACCATAGGATGCTGACTCAAGCAAATCGAGTTGGCGCGTATCATCATTGAAAACGAAACGGGCATTCTCAGCATCTTTCTGCAAGTCGGGGACGATTTCGTTTAGAAAACGGCGCAAACGCTCATTGCTGAGTCCCACTTTATATTCAGCACCTTCGGGAGTAGTAACCCGTTCGATGACCAGCATGCCTGCCAGGTCTTCGCGAGCAAAAGCCCAAGGCCCAGGATCACCCTCATTTCCACCTGGATAATTGACGATCAGCGGCGCGCTGATGATCTCTCTGGCGACTTGAGCTTGTTCATTCACGTCCATGATTACCGGTGGGTCTTCATCCACCACCAGCACAATTTCCCCATCCAACATCTCCTGTGTAAGCGCTTCAATGGCACCCAACGTGGCGGGAATATCTACACGTCGGCCGATCTGTCCGGGCTTCACGACCACATCCAAACCCTCAATGTGGAGGGAAGCCTCAATGGTGGGGATATCAACCTGCGTGGCGACGATTTCGAGATAATGTCTGGCGATGCGTTGATCAAAAGTCATCCTAAGGGGTAGGGTGAACCCGTGAAACCAGGCTTGGAACTGATCCCCAAGACGATCGCCGATAGAACCTGTGCGACCCAGACTGTAAGCCTGATGCGCATTCATTACGGGGTCAAACACTACGCCAACCTCTACCGGAGACGCGCTCCACAGCTGATCGCCATCCCTGAATTGGATCTTCCCATTGTGCGGGTAGTTATAGTGTGTGGCTAGAGTTAGGGCTGCCTCGGCAGTAGATTTCCCCGAAAGATCAATCTGCCCCACGCTGACCCCGGGGTAGATGCGCCTAGAATAGTTAATTTGAAAGCTAACGATAAACAACACCAGCGCGAAGAAGAACAAACATACGCCGCCGATGAAGATGATTAGCAAACGCTGAAAGGGATGAAGTGAGTTACGCATATGAGTTGAAAGTCATTTTACCAAAGGATTGCTGTTCAAAGATTTCAAAACCTTTAGGGTCTGGTGAGAAAATCCGCGGTTATAATGTAAAGGCTGGAACCTATTCCCTGGTCTTTCTCTCTTAGGAGAGTTTCCCATGAAATCTAAACGGTCGACTTTTTCCATCAAACACCGCTGGGCGATCGCCCTGGCTGGAATGTTTTTGCTTACTTTAGCCTGTGGATTGCCCTCTGCGATTCAATCTCTGGCCCCAGAAGGCGAACCTACGTCGCCGCCAACGTTGGTGCCCACTGTAACCCCACTCCCTCAGCCTTTGCCGCCAGCTTTGGTCGAATTTGATCCACCACCTGTCAGCCGGCTTCCCATAAATGGTTCCATAACGCTTTACTTCAATCAGGCCATGGAACGCACTGCGGTGGAGAATGCGCTCAGTATTCAATTTGCCGATAGTGAGGGTCAGGTTCAGGCAACATCGGCTAATTATGCCTGGAGTGATGATGCCACATTAGTGCTGTCTCCAGAAACATCCTGGCAGCAGGCCTCTGAGTATGTGGTTGAAATTGGTGTATCAACACAGGCGGCCAATGGACTTACGCTGGTTGACCCTGTATATATCAACTACTTCACCGCTCCACCCTTGGAAGTTGTACAAATGCTCCCCGAACCAGGGGTTACTGACGTCGACCCATCTTCTGCGGTGGTGGTGACATTCAACCAGCCCGTTGTACCTCTTGGAGCTGAGCCCAACACTTTGGCCGATGCCTTAGTTATCGATCCGCCAGTGACTGGACAGGGTGAGTGGGTCAACACCAGTACCTTTATCTTCTACCCTGAGACTGCCCTGTTCGGTGGTGCGACCTACTCAATCAGCATCAACCCCAATCTGAGCAGCACTTACGGAGTCGCGCTGGCTTCTTCGACATCCTGGAGCTTCAGTACCTCTTCACCGCGTTTAGTGTCTATAGAACCAGGTGACGGCAGCTTCGATGCTAATCTTGATCAATCCTTCACCTTGACCTTCAACCAACCCATGGACAGGATCAGCGTTGAGGGCCACTTCACCATGCAAGATGCCAATGGGGAGTGGATTCCTGGAAGTTTTGAATGGGAGCAAGATGACAAAGTTGTGGTATTCACGCCCTCAGAATTGTTATCACGAAATTCTGAATACACCCTCCAATTGCCCTTTGGTGCGCAGGCTGTCGGTGGAACCCCTCTGGGGGTAAGTCATGAAGCGACAGTGCGCACTGTGCCTGGATTGATATTTATCTCTGCGGACCCCAACCGTGGAGGGACGACCAACATCTATCAAGGCGTAACACTTTATTTCAGTGCGCCACTTTCTTCAGATGATGATCTCCTGGAATATCTGTCCATTAGCCCTGATGTACCAGATTTGTATTATTGGTTGAGCAACCAGGATCGCAGCATCAATATCCGCGGTAGTTACGATGCCCAGACAGAATATACCATCACGTTGAGCGAGGATATGCCCGATCCTTGGGGCAGCACGCTGGGATTTGAGTCTGACTTCTTTTTCCAAACTGAAACATTGGACACGCGTCTCGACTTCTCGCATTACGGTTCTTACTTGTTCATCACCCCTCAGGATGTCAGTTTGGCAGCGCAAGCCACAAACATCACCGGGGTAGATATGGCGCTGGGTGAGGTGGCTTTTGATGATTTCGTCAGTTTTCAGGGGTCAGGTGGGTATGAAAATTTGCGTGATTACCAACCTGCAAACTGGCAGCTTTGGAACCAAGCACTGAATTTGCCCGGTGACCGTATGTACAATGTACAGCTTCCAGTGCAGCCCGATGAAACTGGCCTGCCTCCTGGTTTTTATCATCTCACCGTCAGCGCCCCGGCTGTCGATTATCCCCCAGGGCCCTATGTGCTGATATCCAGCAATATCAACCTGACCTTCAAGATCAGCGCCACGCAGGTATTTATTTGGGCCTTGGATCTTCGCACCAATCAGCCAGTACCCAATACGCCTATTGGGGTGTATGACAGTGATGGAACACAGCTCGTTAGCGGCATCACGGATGAGAGTGGAATATTCCAATCAGCAATTCCCGCCCAGGAAGATGTTTATGGGACCTTTTACGCCCTTTTGGGGCAGCCCGGTGATGATAATTTTTCACTCAGCTTGGATAATTGGAACCAAGGCATCAACAGTTACAGTTTTGGCATAAATTCCAATTTCAATGGGCCAGAAACCGAAGCATATGCTTACACAGATCGTCCCATTTACCGCCCTGGTCAAACAGTATCCTTCCGGTTTATCGTACGAGAACAATATAACGGCCGTTATACACCCGCAAATCTCCAAAGTTTGCCTATCGCAGTGTTGAACCCGAACGGGGCGGTACTGCTGGAAAGCGACTACTCACTTTCTGATTTTGGTACTGTGCATGGGCAATACACAATTCCCGAAGATGCCCAACCCGGGACTTATGAGATCAGCGCTAAGTATGGGCGCGTGCTCTTCGATGTCGCTGAATACCGCAAGCCTGAGATCAATCTGCAGGTTGTCGAGATTGAAGACACGCTGGCAGATCTAATTCTCCAGGCTCAGGTAGAAGCGCGCTATTTCTTCGATGCGCCCGTCGATGATCTGACCCTGAGCTGGGATTTGTTCAAAGAGGATGCCTATTTCTATTTACCTGGTTATCGAGTGGGAGAAGAAAGCTATGGTTGGATGTATCCCTATTGGATGATGGCTTATTTTGGATATTATGGGGAACATGTTGCCTCTGGGGAAGGCCAGACCAGCTCTGAGGGGATTCTGTCCATTGATCTTGAGATTCCCCCCGAAGAGGTTGCTAAGACCTACACACTCGAAGTCACCATGACTGATGAGAGCGGCTTCCCTGTCAGCGCCCGTACCGAGTTTGCAGTCCATCCAGCCGAATACTATATCGGCATCCGCCCCGATACCTGGCTGGGGCAAGCTGAAAACGTGATAACCTTCGATGTTCTAACCGTTGATTGGGACGGCAATACAGCGCCAAATCGCGAACTCATGGCCAGCTTCCAAAAAGTGACCTGGGTGCGCGAAGACCCCGACGATCCCTATTTGCCACCGGAAATGGTACCTCAATATACCGCTGTCTCCAGCGCTGATTTCCATACCGGTGATGACGGACTTGCTCGATTAGCCTTTACACCACCTGAAGCTGGCACCTACCAACTCGAAATCCAAGGTGATGATGGTGCCAAGTCGCAGCTCTTGCTGTGGGTCGGGGGTCAGGGCCGCGCCGTATGGCCTAATTTGCCCAACCAGCGTTTGCGAGTCAGCGCTGATAAAGATAGCTATGTGCCCGGTGAAACTGCCCAGATCTTCATTCCCAATCCCTTGGGCAGTGGAACCCAAGCTTTGGTAACTGTCGAACGCGGGCTGGTCTCGCGGCATTTCCAGATTACCTTGGATGAATCAGGTTACACGCTGCCCCTACCTTTGAGCGAAGAAGATGCCCCTAATGTTTATGTCTCAGTCAGCCTGATTGGGGTGGATGATGAAAACACAGTCGATTTCCGCCAAGGATATCTCAATTTGTTGGTCGATCCGGCGGCGCAGGAACTCAATCTTGAAGTGACAGCTGTTCACGAAGGCCAGAATGTAGCCTGTGATGCTGGTGCCAACTGCCCCGAGCATCTGGAACCCCGCCAAGACCTAACCTTCGATCTGAGAGTGTCAGATGCCAATGGGAATCCTGTGCAAGGCGAGTTTTCTCTGGCGGTTGCCGATCTGGCCGCCTTGGCTTTGGCCGACCCAAATTCACTAGACATCATGCCCGCTTTTTATGGGGTGCAGCCTTTGGGCGTCAACACCAGTATGGCGCTGACCATGCACGTGCAGCGCCAGTTGTTTGTCCCTGGTGGTATGGGTGGCGGAGGTGGGGACGTAATTCTACCTTTTGTACGTGAAGAATTCCCCGACACGGCTTATTGGAATGCTGAAATTGTTACCGATGTAAACGGTGAGGCGCAGGCCACCTTTACTTTGCCAGATAGTTTAACCACCTGGCACGTAGATATCCGCGGACTGACCATGGATACTCGCGTGGGTCAAACTGAGACGCATGTCGTAACCAGTCGCAATTTGTTAGTGCGCCCAGTGACGCCGCGCTTCATGGTCGTCGGCGATCACGTACGCATTTCATCCATCGTTCACAACAATAGTGACACTGATTTGCAGGTTGACGTGGTATTGCAGGCCACCGCCTTTGTCCTCGATGACCCCACGGCTGAACTGCAAGAGTTTTCCATTCCGGCTGGCGGACGCCAGCAAGTGATTTGGTGGGGGACGGCAGAAGATGCCGATGCAGTGACAATGATCTTCTCAGCATCTGGTGAAAACGCGCAAGGAGATTTACTTTATCAAGATATCACCAAACCCGTTTGGGGCGATATCCCTGTTGTGCGTTACCTGGCCCCACAAACTTTTGGCACTGCGGGTGTGATCGATGGTGGCGGCCAACGCCTGGAGTTAGTCAGTTTGCCGCGAACCTATGACCCCTCATCAGGAGAGTTGGATGTTGAGTTGTCCCCATCCCTGGCCGCAGCGATGACCGCTGGCTTAGATGTCTTGGAGCATTACCCCTACGAGTGCACCGAGCAAACGGTCTCGCGCTTTTTGCCCAACTTGGAAACTTATCGCGCTATTCAAGCTTTGGGACTTGATGCACCAGAATTACACGCCCGCTTAGAACGGACGCTAGATGAAGGCCTAGACCGTCTAGTCACCGACCAAAACGAAGATGGCGGTTGGGGCTGGTGGCCCAGCGGTGAGAGTAATGAACTCGTCACGGCTTATGTGCTCTTCGGCCTCATCCGTGCCAAGGATGCAGGCGCATTTGTCGATGACGCAGTCATCCAGAATGCCTCTAATTATTTACTGACGGCCACATCTACGCTGTGGGAGGATCTCGCAACCTGGCGCCTAGACCGCAACGCTTTTATCCAATTTGTGCTCGTTCAGGCTGGCAATGGGGGTCTGGATCGCCTTGCCAGCGATGCCAATGAACTGTATCTGCACCGAGATCGTCTTAGCTCCTGGGGCCAGGCCATGCTGGCGATGGCCATTGATGAAATTAATCCTGGAGATGAGCGCGTGGCAACCTTGTTCTCCGATTTGAATGCCACGGCTGTGCGCTCGGCCACTGGAACCCATTGGGAAGGCAGTGGTGCCTGGCGCAACATGGAAACTTCCCTCTTCAACAGCGCAGTGGTAATTTATGCTTTGGCGCAGGAAGATCCTGCCTCTGCTACGCTGCCCGAAGCCGTACGTTACTTGATGGTTCAGCGTAATGTTCATGGTGCCTGGGCCTCGACTTATGATACGGCCTGGACGCTGATGGCTCTCACCGAGGTTATGAAGGGCACCGGCGAATTGGCTGGAGATTTCAGCTTTTCTGCAGACGTCAATGGTTCTCAACTGGCTCAAGGCCAGGCTGGAGGTGACGCGCGCCTTAACGCAGTGACATCTTCGTTACCTGTACAGCATCTGTTCGCCGATCATCCAAACGCCCTCACCATTCAACGTGATGCTGGGCCTGGACGTCTGTATTACAATACTCACTTGAGTGTACTTCGCCCTGTGGAAGATGTGGCTTCGTTGGATGCAGGAATGAGTGTCGAACGTACTTATACTTTGCTCAGCGAGTCACCCGAAGGTCAGGAGATCGAAAATATCCAAACCGCTTCAGCAGGCGACTCCCTGAAAATACATTTAACGCTAACCCTGGATAGCGAAGCTTTCTATTTGGTAGTGGAAGATCATATTCCCGCCGGAGCGGAAATCCTGAATGCGAATTTGAAGACCAGCCAGCAGCTTAGCAATTATGAGGCTAGCGACCCCTTTGAGGATGGCTGGGGTTGGTGGTACTTCAACGATCCCTTGATCTATGATGATCAAATAGCTTGGACTGTGGATTATCTCCCAGCGGGAACCTACGAATTGACCTATACCCTGGTGCTCAATCAACCGGGTGAGTACCGCGTTATCCCAGCGCAAGCCTGGCAATTTTACTTCCCTGAAGTTCAGGGTAACAGCGCGGGGATGATATTTGAGATTACTGAATAGTTTCTAGCCCTCACCCACCCCTGACCCTACCTTCGGTGGGGAGGGAAAAGGCGCCTATTACCACGCTCAGTGTGGAACCACTGGAGGAGATATCTATGAAAGTGAAAACACTCCTTTTACTCATAATCCTGCTATTGTTTGTGACGGCTTGCAGCTCCGAACCAGAGGAGCCAACACTCACTGCGACTTCCACGGCTGCAGAGGCAGAATTAACTCAAGCCGCGCAGACCATCATTGCTCAACTGACTCAGGCCGCTGCTGGGGTTCCTTCGTCGACGCCACTCCCACCAACTGTGCCCCCCACTGTGACACCCACGCTGCCCCCTCCCACACCCACAGGACCAACGCCAACGGCATCAGAAACTTCTCCCCCGACCACAACGCCTCTGCCAACCATTACATCGACTCCAACCTATATACCCGGAGACCCTCGTGGTGAGTTGGGAGCATCTGATTGGCAGGCAGATTTTACACAAAATTCCGTTTGGTTTACCTTCGATGGGGAGAATGCCAGCATTCTAAGAAAGAATGGCACCCTGGTTCTGACGGCCAAGAACACAGATATCCTCGAAATTTGGAGTTTATCCTATCCAGTGCTAACAGATTTCTATTTGGAGTATACGGTTATCAGTGGGCAGGTGTGTCAAGGCAGAGATCGTTACGGCATGGTCGTGCGTGCCCCCGATCCAAATTCTGGGTATGTCTTTGGGGTGAGTTGTGATGGCTCCTTCCGCTTGCGCTACTGGGACGGGGTTGAGTTCACAATTCTACAAGATTGGACAGCTAGCGAATTAATCAATACTGGCCCAGGTGTTTTCAACCGTTTGGGGATCAAAGCAGAGGCAGAAAAACTGTCTTTATACGTCAATGGTGGCTCTCTGGCTGAAGTCGAAGATGGCACCCTCTCCGAGGGTAAGTTTGGCGCTTTTATCAAGGGAGAGGGAACCCCAGGCTTCCGCGTGACGGTCACCGAAGTGCTCTATTGGGATTTGGCAAAATAATAGATTAGTGACAAAACTTAGTCTTCCGAAGTTTTAGGGAAACTTCGGAAGACTGCTTGTATTTTCCCAGTATAATCCAACCCATGCAAACTGATTCACAAATCAATCGTCCTACCATCTCAACCAACGAGGTCGTCCGTCCTACACTGGTCGAGGTAAATTTGAGCCGTTTGGCCGAAAACTACCGCGCCATACAGAGAAGAGTTGCTCCTGCAATGATGATGCCCGTTTTGAAGGCTAACGCTTACGGGCATGGGCTGGTGGAAGTGGGTCGTTTGATGGAATCTTTGGGGGCAGATTACATTGGTGTAGCAGTGTTGGAAGAGGGGATTCTGCTGCGTGAGCAAGGAATCCAAACCCCGATTTTGGTTTTGGGTGGCATATTCGGAAATCAGGTGCCCTTCTTCCTCAAACATGACCTGACTATTACGGCCTCATCCATTAAGCAACTTTGGCAAATTGATGAGATTTCTGAGCAATTGGGTCTGCGGGCCAAAGTACATCTCAAGATCGATACCGGCATGGGACGTATCGGCGTACATTACTACAATGCCGAGGAGCTATTAGAAGCCTCTGTTACTTGCAAACACCTGGATGTAGAAGGTATCTTTTCTCATTTTGCCAACTCCGATGATGCTGACCTCAGCCATGCCCGCTTGCAGATCGAACGTTTCGAGGAAGTATTAAGTTTCTACAATCAGCACGACTTACAACCACCCTGGATACGGCATATGGCTAACTCTGGGGCCATCTTGCAGCTTCCCGAAGCTAACTATGATATTGTCAGACCTGGTTTGGTGCTTTATGGCGTATATCCCTCCTCGAATGTGGACCGCACTGTTGATGTCGCACCCGCACTGAGTTGGAAATCACGCGTGGTTTACTTTAAAGTTATCAAACCCGGGCATCCCGTAGGCTATGGATCGACATGGGAGACGGATCACTTTGTGCGGGCGGTGACCATCCCGGTGGGTTATGGCGATGGCTATTTTCGCGCCATGTCGCACAAAGCCCATGTCGTGATTCGTGGGAAACGTTATCCTGTTGTGGGGCGCATTTCCATGGATCAGATTGTGGTCAACATCGAATGGGATAGCGCCTACCACGACGATGAAGTTCTCTTGATTGGGGAAATGGATGACGAGGCTGTTACTGCTGAAGATCTGGCCGAATGGGCGGGCACCATTCCCTATGAAATCTTGACCAATATCAACACCCGCGTACCGCGCGTCTATGTCCGTTCCTGACATCGGGGTATAATACCTGCCATGCAAATCCCGAAAGAATTCCGTCCCGAATTGATCCCGCGCAAGGGAGAACGTGTCGCCTGGCTGTTGTTGCTTCTGGCTTTGGTGTACCTGAGCGTTGCGCTTTGGAGGGATGATGGGCTGACCTGGATTGCTGTCGTTTTTGTGTCGCTGATGTTCTTATCGGCGGGCAGCATCACCCTGGGCAACTGGGTGGATCGCAAAACCGTGCTGCGCTTGAATCCAGAGGGAGTCAGTTTCAACAATGGGTTGCGAAACGTCTTTTTAAACTGGGAAGACGTTCGGGAAGTGCGGGTACTGGATTCCGCCTGGGGGCGTAGAGTCCAGGTTCAGGGTCCTGAGACCACCTTCACCTTCCGCACGTTGGGCGAAGTCATCATGCAAGGTGAACTCAAGGGACGTGTGGGATTCGCCGAAGGCGAGTCTATCCTAAATAAAATATTGGAACTGAGTGGTCTTCAAGAGATTGAGACTACAGAAAAAGCCAGCTATTATTCTCGTCCGTAGGAAACGGCTTTTGCCGCGTTCCTACGTGCGCCCTCAATAACGAGGGCGTTTTCTTTGTGGAGGTTGAGATGAGTAAAACAAAATTATCGATTGATGAGCAAGTTTCTTTTTTGATGCAGGGAACCGAATATGGCGATGAGCAGCTCAAGAAAGCCATGGTAGATGAACTGCGAGAGCGCCTGATTGAAGCCGAAAAAGAAGGCCGACCGCTGCGTGTCTACTGCGGCTATGACCCGACTTCCACGGATCTGCACTTGGGGCACACGATCTCAATGCGTAAATTGCGCCAGTTCCAGGAGTTGGGTCACGAAGTGACATTTTTGATCGGCAGCTACACTGCATTGGTTGGCGACCCTTCCGATAAAAACAAAGCCCGCCCCATCCTGACCGAGGAGGAAGTGCTGGCAAACGCCCAAACCTATGCCGAACAGGCTTTCCGTGTTTTGGACAGGGAGAAAACCATTGTGCGCTACAATGGTGAGTGGTTGTCTGAGCTATCGCTGGTGGATTTGATCCGTTTGGGACAGAATTTTACGGTGCAGCAGTTCCTGGCGCGTGAGAATTTTGCTAAGAGGCTCGAAACGGAAGAACCGATTTATCTGCATGAGACGTTTTACTCTTTGATGCAGGGATACGACGCGGTTGCCATGGAGACCGATGTGCAGGTGGGCGGCACCGATCAGCTTTTCAACATCATCGTCGCGGGACGTAAACTGCAGTCCGCATTGGGGCAGAAGCCATTGGTGGGGATCATCACCGGGATTTTGCCGGGCACCGATGGCGTGCAGCGCATGTCAAAATCCACCGGCAATATCGTGCCCATCAACAGCGGGGCAGAGGATATGTATGGCAAGGTGATGAGCGTCCCTGACTCAGCTATGGGCCTGTACGCCCGCCTGACAACGCGCTGGACTCCTGACGAGATCGAAGCGATGGAGAGCGATGTGTCTTCAGGGAAAATGCACCCGCGTGATGCCAAGATGAAATTGGCCAAAGAGATCACGACTATTTTCTACGGAGAGGATTCTGCGGCTGAGGCACAAGCTGCCTTCAAGCGTGTCTTCCAAAAAGGGGATGTGCCCGAGGATATGCCAGAGTATACGCTTCAAGCTGGCCAGACAGTTTTGGATGTCTTAGCGGAAAGCAAGCTTGTGCCCAGCCGCGGCGAAGGTCGCCGCATGGTGCAGCAGAATGCCGTCAGCCTGGATGGAGAGAAGCTGACCGATATTCAAGCCCCGTTCCCTGGCCCGGGCGTGCTGCGTGTGGGCAGGCGCAAATTCATAAAAGTCGTTGAATAATTTTGAAACCCGGTTTCTCCAAGAAACCGGGTTTCTCTTATTTAGGTTTCATTTCTATGCCACAAGAGTCTTTATTCTACGTCTTTGCAGCCCTGGCTGTTGTGTTAGCAGGGATCTCTAAAAGTGGCTTTGGCACCGGATTAGGGGTGTTTGCTGTTCCGCTGATGGCCATTGTCATCCCCCCGGCGCAAGCGGCGGCGATTGTGCTGCCCATTTTGTGCGTCATCGACCTGTTCAACATCTGGCATTATCGTCGTTCCTGGGATCGCCAAAACATGCACATTTTAGTGCCTGCCGCGCTGCTTGGCATTGCCTTGGGTGCTTTCACTTTTCGCTATTTGAGTGATGCTCATATCCGCATTTTGATCGGCGTGATCGCGGTGATCTTTGTAGATAATTTCTTCTTTGGACGCGCTGCCCA
>CAYQQX010000063.1:0-22921 GCA_964419495.1 uncultured Anaerolineales bacterium | reverse complement strand
CTAAGGCACTGTGCTCTTGGAAGGATGTTTGATATGTGGCTTCAATAATCACATCGGATTGCTCAAAGGCGTGATCCAAATCCCCATGGACGATTTCATGCGTGTTTACTAGGTTCCCCCCTTCATAGATATCAACGTCTCCCTGTGTCTCAAAAGTGTAGGGTATGGGATCGTATTCGGCTTGGATAGCTGCGACTCCCGCAAGGGCACCCTCTGTGGTAGATGATACAACCAATGCCACAGGAGTACCTTTCATTTTGACCGTTTCGCCGATAGGCGTCAGCAAGGGCTCATCTCGGCTGTAGCTGGGGAAGCCATTCACGCCGGGAACGTCATCAGCGGTGATGATGCGAATCACACCAGGAATTTCGAGGGTATTTTCAGAGTCGATCGAGAGCAAACGTGCATGGTGGTGCGGACTGCGCAGAACCCGGGCATAGAGTAAACTAGGCATGTCGATGTCTTCGACATACCTGGCCTGACCGGTGACTTTGTCGTGTGCATCGATGCGACGGGTATCCCCGCCGATGACTTGATGATCGATTTTACCGTCTCCCATTATCGCTTATTGTAGAAACTACTTCACCGCAAGACGCGCAGGTCGCCAAGATTTCCTTGAAAGCTGTCATTCAGATTATTTTTGCAAATTCATAATATTCTTCGCGTTCTTCGTGTCTTGGCGGTATTTCTTGGTGCAGGTCTGAATGAGAAAGATTGTATCACTTTGCTTGCGCCAGGATTTCATGGACTTTGCGCTTCTTCTCCATGTCTAAAGGTTTGGGTTGGTATTCGGCGAGCATTTCTTTGACCCTGGAAGTCAGGCGTTGTCCCAGGGTGGTGGCACCCTCTTCGAGCCAGGTCGGACGGATGCCCCGATCGATTAAGCTGGGATACCAGAAATCCTTGAAGCGCTTCATGGTCTGCTCGGTGTTCAAGAAGTGACCGCCTGGGCCAACCTCGTGGATCTCATTCAGCATCAGGGTGTCAGTGTTGATCTCGATACCTTTCATGAGGTTATCTGTCAGGGCAATCAGTTCATCGGTCAGCACGAGCATCTCAAAACTAAAGGTCAATCCGCTCTCCATGTAACCGACATCATGGATCAGGTTGGCGCCGCTGAATTTGGCCATCATCACAGACAACAAGGATTCTAAGGAGGCTTGCTCATCCATTACTTTGGCATCGGTGCATCCGGCGTAGCCCCAGGTAGGGATGCCGTAACGACGCCCAAGTTGAGCGATGGCTGCTTTGGTGAGTTGGAACTCGGGCGAGGCGTAGCAGATTTGAGCCGCTTTCATATCCATGTGGTGCAAACCTGCGCCGAAGATAAAGGGCGCACCTGGCTTGGTCAACTGATGAACCACCAGGCTGCTGAAGATCTCAGCCAGCGACATTGCCAACCCGCTGGCCATGGTGATCGGCCCCGTGCCGCCCATCAATGGGGCGGGGGAGTGCACGATGGGCAGCTCGTTCTGCGCCATCAATATCAGCTTATCCACAGCGGTATCGGATTGCTGCAGTGGTGAACTGGGTTCGGAATAGAGCAAAATGCTCTGGCTTTCGCGCAGCGCTTCGTGACCCCCCGCCACGGCCGCAGCCATATCGATGGCTCTCTGACAGCTAGCTAAATCATTGGTGACAAAGACCAGCGGCTTGGAAGTGTGTTCCAGCATCAGGGCCATTTGGGTGTCATAGGCTACTTCAGGCTCCACATCTGTAGGGATGCCGATGGACATCACAAAATCGATATTGGGCAGCGCATCACAAAGATGGTAGCCATTGATGATATCTTGGGTGACGAACTTACGGTGCTCGCCGGTCTCGTGATCCAGAAAGTTGATGTAGTCGGAACCGGTGCCGAAGTTGACCGTTCGATCTTCGAGGAAAACAGCTGGTTCCCCATCCCGGTTGCACATGATCACGCGGCTTGGGGCTGACGCGATTGCGTCTTCCACCATGCGCGCCGGAAACTTGATCAGGTTGCCATCGCTGACGTAGGCACCCGCAACTTTGAGCAAATCAACAGCACCTTGATGGAAGAAGCGTATTCCTGTGTGTCTCAACACCTCTAGTGCTGCCAGATGCAAATCGCGCATCTGACTCTCAGATAGGACAGAAAACTGCGGAGATTGGAATGCAACAGAATTAACGGTTCTCATGGTGGTCTCCTATACTTTTTAATTGGGAGTTACGCGGGTGAAAAGTGCAATTTGGAGTATGCCCCCCAGCCCCCCAATTCTGGGGGGAAAATGTCCAAAGATTCCCCCCAAAGGTTGGGGGGGTAGGGGGGCAAATGCTAAACTCAATAAATATTAAATCTCCAAGTGCCAAGAATCGGCCTCGGTTTCTAAGATTCTTTCCAAGGAAGAGTCAAAAGTGTCCTTGATATCATCCAACAAAGCTTGACGCGCTGATGTAATCTCACCTTCCTCAAGTGCCTTTGTGATGTGAGCATGAGTTTCCGGCATAGTTTTTCCCGCATGACGCAGCACCATAAAGCGCGCTAAACGATCGAGCAGACGCCCCAAGGTTTGTGCCAATTCTTGGTTACCGGAAGCCTCTGCCAATAAATAATGGAAGCGACGGTTTTCCTCTGTATAACGATCGTATGACACCTCGTCATCTCCAGTGTAACCGGCATGGATAGAACACAATTCATCTAGCTGTTCAGGCGTGATACGTTCAACAGCCTGCTCGATGGCTGCCAGTTCGAGGATATTGCGCAATTCGAACATATCACGCAGTTCCTTAAGTGTTATCCGAGTGACGAAATAGCCTGACCTGGGCTTGATAGTTACCAAGCCTTCCTGCCCTAGCATTTGTAGGGCGTCTCGAATGGGGGTGATGCTGGTTTGATAGTGATCAGCTAATTCTTCGACATTAAACCGTTCCCCAGGTTTGCGGTGGCCCATGATAATGGAGCGGCGTATTTCTGTATAAATCGTACTCTTTGAATTAGGTAAGGACATATTCTTGTTGAAAGGAGTTACTCGAAGTAAAATATATCAACTATTATAACTGATATATCAATTTCACGATCTCGATAATGCTTTCGAAAAACAACTAGAGATGAAGAGCCCCATTCATGGGGCGTAGTCAATTAGCCCAGTGATTCATCGCTGGGCGGTTTTGATTTGAACCAAACGAAAATATAAGGATCCAACGCCCTAACAAAGAGGTAAAAAAAAAGATGATCCAAACACATGGCATGAACATGACCAGCGCTCACTACACTCGATTGGGTAAACCCGAGTGTGAAAAAATCCATGCCGCCAGCTTGGAAGTGCTGGAGCGCATTGGCATTGAAACGCATGACGCCAAAGCAAGAGATATATTGGTCAAGGCCGGGGCAAAGGCCGATGGTCAGCGAGTGCGCATTCCGGAGCACATGGTGACAAAGGCATTGAGTTCCGCGCCAAAACGCATGACACTTTATGATCGCAACGGAAACGTGGCCATGCGCGCCTGGGGATATAATTCGTATTTTGGGAATGGCTCAGATTGCCTCAACATCCTCGATCATCGTACTGGCGAGCGCCGCCCTGCAGTACTGCAAGATGTGCACGAAGCATCCACCGTTCTGGATGCCCTGTCCGAGGTTGATTTTGTTATGTCCGCCTTTCTACCATCGGATGTGGATGACAGAATTTATCCGCAATACCAGATGGAAGTCATGCTCAACAATACAACCAAGCCCATCGTATTTGTGACCCCCGATTTCGATACCTGTGTAGCCAGTGTCGATATGGCCGAGATTGTCGCTGGGGGAGAGCAGGCCTTTCGTGATCGTCCATTTGCGGTGTGCTACATCAATGTCACCAGCGGCTTGGTGGCCAACGAAGATTCTCTGCAAAAATGTATCTACTTTGCTGAGAAGGGCTTGCCCCAATTGTATATCCCGCTCAATGCCGCGGGCGTCAACTCGCCAGCCACAACGGCCGGTTGCATGGCCACCATGAACGCTGGAACACTGTTGGGCGTTGTCCTATCCCAATTAGTACGAGAAGGTTCTCCTATTGCAGTGCCGGGCTGGAACGGTGGTCCTTATAATTTACAAACGATGGTGGCCAATTACTGCCTGCCTGATGAGCAAGGGGTCGCCATCGCTATGGGCAGATACTATGATTTGCCAATTTTTGGATTGGGCGGCTCAACGGACTCCAAAGCCCTCGACCAGCAGGCTGGAGCCGAATGTGCGCTGGGATTGCTCTTCCCATTGCTTAACGGTGCAAACATCATTCATGATATTGGTTTTATGGATGCTGGTTTACAGGGCTCTCTGCAGTTGATGGCTATCGCCGACGATATGCTGGGTTGGATCAGGGCTGCAACCGCGGGTGTTCCTGTGACCGAGGAGACTCTTGCCCTGGATGTTGTCGAGGAGTTAGGCCCCGATGGCGATTATCTTTCCCACGATCACACTTACCGCCACTTCAAAGATGCGCACTACTCCAAGTTGGCTGACCGCCAGATCTTCTCTGCCTGGGAGGCCGATGGCTCGACGACCATGGCCCAACGCGCGGCGAAGAAAGTTGATCACATCCTTGAGAACCATAAACCCGAGCCGCTGTCTGATGAGATTAAAAAAGCGCTTAGGGAGTATGTCGAGAGAGCAGAAGCCAGTATCCAGTAATCAGCACTGAGTATCCAACATCCACCATCCAACTTCTAACTTCAAACTAGCGAGGACAATATGGACGAAAACTTATTCTTCATGCGTGATCCCTGGGTCTATGACCCAATTGTAGAACAATTTAAGCGCTCAGACGAAAATCAGGGTTTCGATACGCGCGCCTTACACGCCGGTTTTCACCCGTTGGGTGATTTAGAAGAATACCGCGCGTTTGTTCCGCCCATCGTGCCCTCGATGACCTATCCCTATAAGCAGTTCGACGAGATTCCATATCCGGTCTATGGGCGTACCAAAACTCCCACAGCTGCGCTGCTCGAAGAACGCTTGGCTTCCTTGGAAGGGGGCCAAGCCTGCCTAACGGCGGCCTCGGGATCGCAAGCTTTGTTCAACCTGATCTTCAACATGGCGCGCCCTGGGGATAATGTCGTCACTACGTTGAATACTTTTGGCGAGGGCTACAAGCAGGCTGCCACCATATTCCCCGAGCGTTGTGGTGTAAATTTCCGCTTTGTAGAGAATCCCGCCGACCCCGAGTCTTGGGATCGGGAAATTGATCAGGCCACAAAACTGGTCTGGGTCGAGACGCCCAGCAATCCCACGCTCTTTGTCACCGATATTGCTGCTATTGCCGAAGTCGCACATGCGCGCGGCGTGCCCCTGATGGTCGATAACACAACAGCAACCGCGGCCCTTCAAAACCCTATGGAGTTGGGCGCAGACATCATTTTGTTATCGGTGACCAAATTCCTGGCTGGAAATGCCACAGTGTTGGGCGGCGCCATCGTTGGTCCAGAAGAATTGATCGAAGATGTGCGCTGGAACACCACCGAATTTGTTGGTGCTATCATGCAGCCCTTTGACTCCTGGCTGACATTGCAATATTTGGAAACTCTCTCCATGCGCATGGAGCGCCACAGCACAAACTCACAGAAAATCGCTGAATTTTTGGCCGATCACCCCAAAGTCCAGCATGTCAACCATACTGGTCTGAAAAATCATCCCCAACATGATTTAGCCCAAAAGCAGATGTCGGGTCCCGGAGGGCTGATGTCCTTTGTCGTTGCTGAGGGGATGGCTGGCGCGGCTAAAGTGATGGACAGCTTCAAGTTAATCTGTCACGCGGTCACGTTCGGCACCAGCCGCAGCATCTGCATGCATCCTGCCACCATCACCCATGAGCATATGACTCCCGAGGAGCGTGCTGTGGTTGGTGTTGACGATGGCCTAATTCGATTGTCGATTGGTTTGGAAAATGTGGACGATCTGATTGCCGATTTAGCGCAGGCGTTAGAAAAAGTTTAGGCTATTCTTCCATCATTTCGACTAGGCGAGTTTCTAGTAAGTTATACCCCGTTTGACGGATTTCGAGTGGAAGGCCCAGGGATTCTGCTATCCTCTGGGCTTTCTGGCGATATTCTGGATTTTCTGTCTGAGCCATATAGACAACGCGCTGGTAGTTGCGGAAATAAGTATCTCTGAGTTGAGGGTAGCGGTCCAAGCCCATGCTTTTGATAATCAACCCTTGAAATGTGCGCACCATGAAATCGGTCAGAATATAGGTGCCCGGCTCCTCTTCTAAAAGATCGTTGAATAATTCTCCGCCATACATTTCATAACAATGCGGCCCAGCAATGCGATCGATATCATTGTAGCGACTCAGTATCTCATCTAAAGCGCCATTCGAGCCGCAGTCTCCATAGACCACGATTAAACGCTGATATTGTTTTCGTAATGCCAGAATGCGCTGTTCGACATGCGGGGCGATGCGCTCTGGGAAGACATGATCAATGGCTGGGACACCGATAATTTCAGCATCCCAGCCATGTTTGTTGACAATATCCGTCACTTCGCGGCCTAAGGCACCGCAGATGATTAATCCAGTGGTCATTTCAGTTTTCAGTGATCAGTAACCAGTAATCAGTAACCAGCATCTAATAACTGAATACTGGCCACTGATTACTGGTTACTAGCTACTGGTTTCTGCGTCTACGTTTTCGCTCTCTTTGTCGGGTACCTCGATCACCCTGCCTGTTCGCCTGGATCCAAGCCATACAGTTTTCATCATTACCCATTAAGGCATCGGCGGCTAAGATTGCCTGTTTGATCTCTGCCTCCAATGGATTTGTAATGGCGGCTGTCATTCCGGCGGCAATTAACATGGGAACGAAGGTCATATTAATGCCACTGCGGTTGGGTAATCCAAAAGATACATTGGATGCACCACAAACGGTGTTGCAGCCCAACTCATCGGTTACTCGTTGAATGATGCGGAATACGGCCCGACCAGCATCACCCTTGGCACCAATGGGCATCACCAGGGGGTCGATGATGACATCTTCATTAGGAATACCGTGATCCATGGCACGTTCAACGATCATCTTGGCTATGGCGAAGCGCTCATCGGGGTCGTCTGAAATCCCAGACTCATCATTGGTGATGGCGATCACCGCGGCATTGTGTTTCTTGACCAGGGGGAGAACAGACTCCAGCCGTTCTTCTTCGCCAGTTACTGAGTTGACCAAGGCTTTGCCTTCATACGCTTCCAAGCCGCGCTGCAGAGCTTCTACAATGGAGGAGTCAATACAAAGGGGCACATCGGTAATAGACTGCACCAATCTGACAACTTCCTCGAGCACAGCCGGTTCATCGATCATCGGAATGCCAGCGTTGACATCGAGAATCTGCGCACCAGCCTCGACCTGGGCAAGGGCGTCCCTCTCGACACGCTCATAATTTCCTACGGCCATTTCCGCAGCCAGCATCTTACGTCCGGTCGGATTGATGCGCTCTCCAATAATCGTGAAGGGCTGACCAGGGCCAATAATTACGGTTTTTGTTTTTGAGCTAATGGTGGTTTGTATTTTTTTATCCACGAAGGACCACGAAGTTGCACGAAAAAATTGATAATCCTTCGTGAACTTCGTGGAAGATTTTTGATTCAGTTTGCCAGCGCCTCTGCCATGGCCTTAATATGCTCTGGAGAGCTGCCGCAGCAGCCGCCGATCATAGATACGCCAAAACCTTTAACATTAAGCGCATACTGAGCCATTACTTCAGGTGTACCCGTATAGACGATATTGCCATCTGCGGATACTTCAGGGATGCCTGCATTGGCCTTGGCAATCACAAAGGCATCAGGATTGGCCTCTCGCATGGCTTTGACTGCGACTTCGAGTTCGTCTGACCCGGTCCCGCAATTAGCCCCCACAGCGAGAACGCCGACTTCCATTAAACTCTCCACAGCTTTCTCGGGGCTGATACCCATCATCGTGTGTCCATGGGTGTCGAAGGACATGGTTGCCACGATAGGCAGATCGCTGACAGATTTTGCGCCCTCAATCGCAGCTTTTACTTCATTGAGATCGCTCATGGTTTCAATCCAAAAAACATCAACGCCTCCTTCAGCCAAACCCTTGGCTTGGTCAGCGAAGGCTGCGACAGCTTCATCGTAAGTCATCAGGCCCATGGGTTCGAACAAGGATCCCGTCGGGCCCATCGAACCAGCTACAACTACGGTATGAGAGGCAGCGTCCGCTTCTGCACGTGCACACTCGGCAGCCGCTTTATTCAATTCCACTACCCGATCTTGCAAATTATGCAATTCGAGACGAAAACTAGTGCCGCCAAACGAATTCGTCAAAATGACGCGCGAACCAGCTTCAATATACGCGCGATGAACTGCTCGAACGCGATCTGGATGGAGTACATTCCATTCTTCGGGGGGATCACCTTGAAGCAATCCGGCATCCATGAGCATAGTGCCCATTGCGCCGTCGAGTAGGATAGGTTCGCCGCTTTTCAGTAATTCTTCTATTGGGTTCATAATATCTCCAGATATTCAGTGTTCGGTTACCAGTAATCAGTTTTCAGTTATTGATTATTTTTCTTGAGCAACGATGTATTCTGCTTGAAGCTCTTTTATTGAACTAGCAGATGGATTACAGAACGCTGATGCTTTTTTCATCATGCTGTTGAGCATACGCCCTATCTCACAGCAAATTTCCAAAAGTTCATTGGCTTTCTCTTTTTCAATATATCCACATTCTAACGCAGTTTCCAGCCAGTGTTGCGTTTCTTGTTGTTCAGCATCCGCATCTGTGAGTTTGCTGATGAAATGCTTTTCGTATAATCGCTTAGCCCAAGATTCTGCTATTTGAGCACCAATTGAGCGTGATGAGCGGCGAATTGGGTCAGTAAGAGAAAAAGTCTCTTCCTACTGACTTTTCAGTGCCATAAACTTCTTGGCAGTTTCAACGCCCACAGCGGCATCTTTGCAGTAGGCATCTGCGCCGATCGCTTCAGCAAAATCATGGTTTAACGGAGCACCACCAACCAGCACTACAACATCATCGCGCAGACCACTTTCTTTCAGCCCGTCAATCACGATGCGCATATAGGTCATCGTGGTTGTCAGCATGGCGCTCAAACCGAGCAGATCAGCATTGTGTTCTTTAATTGCATCAATAAACGTCTCGACAGAATTGTTGATTCCTAAGTTGACAACTTCGAACCCTGCGCCTTCCATCATCATTGAGACCAGATTTTGCCCAATGTCGTGGATATCTCCTTTGACCGTTCCAATAACCATGGTGCCCATTTTGGGAGCATCCGATTCAGCGAGGAGTGGCTTAAGCAGCGCCATGCCGCCCTTCATGGCTTTGGCCGCCATCAATACTTCAGGGACAAAAAGGATACCGTCTCGAAAATCGACACCGACTACATCCATGCCAGCAACCAAGCCTTTGGTCATGATTTCGATAGGTTCTATTTCGCGCCCTAAAAGCTCCTCAACGGCCTCAACAACTTCAGCCTCTAAACCATCGTAAAGGTCTTCCTGCATCAATTCGTAAATTTCTTCCTCGGGCATTTCTTTCAAATTAATTTCATCATTCATTGCGTACCTCGAATATAAATAATTGCTTTGCTAAGCGATCTGACGCCTTCGCCGCCGACCGCGCTTTTTTATTTCAGGTTGTTCTTCTGGTAAGATGCCTTCTAAATGGGGATACGGATCACTTTTGTGCGGCAGGTTCATGGCTTTGACAAATTCTTCTTGAAAATCCGCATCCACAGCTGTTTCGATATATCGAACATTTCGAGAAATTTGGCCTGCTTCCGCTCGCTTCTCTTTGTTCAGTAAGGCAATACGGGCTCCATCCCCGGCCGCGTTTCCAACGGCGTATACTTCTTCTAGATTGCAATCGGGTATCAATCCTAACACCATGGCGTGCTTAGGGTCAATATAACTCCCAAAAGCTCCTGCTAAAATGATTTTGTCTACACTTTGGATCTCGGAGCGCATCATCAGGATTTTAGCACCTGCATAGAGCGCCGCCTTAGCAAGTTGGATATTTCGTACGTCGTTTTGTGTTACCAGGATTGATTTACCTGTGGAGGATTGATCTGCGGTGGCAAGGATGAACGCCCCTTTGCGCTTTTCCTGGTCCCACTGCATGGACGCGCAATCCACCTCGGGGTTGAATCTACCCCCTGAGGTCAGCAGCCCTACCAAATAAAGTTCAGCTACCACTTCAATGATGCCGGAACCGCAAATCCCAGCGGCCAACTGTTTGGGCTGCTGAGCTACGGGTGCAGAGTCTCCTAAAACCCACGCATCAGACCAACGTTCATCCCCAATGACCTGAAAGCGGGGCTGCTTGGTTTCTCTATCGATGCGCACGCGCTCGATAGCCCCTGGGGCGGCGCGCATCCCTGATGATATTTGACCACCTTCGAAGGCCGGACCCGTAGGACTTGATGCACTGTACATCCACTCGGGACTGCTGAGTACGATCTCGGCGTTTGTGCCCACATCCACTGTAAGAATGATGCCATCCTGCTGATGGGGCTGCTCGGCTAACAACACGGCTACATTATCGGCACCGACATGACCGGCTTCAGCTGGAAGAATGTGCGCATTGGCTGCCGAGTTTATTTTTAGGCCTAAATCCCTTGCTTTGACATCGATAGCATCGCGGTCGGCCAGGGCAAAAGGTGCCTCGCCTATTTCCTTTGGGCTGATGTTTAACAAAGTATGTACCATGGTGGTGTTGCCCACCATGACAATTTCATAGATCTCATTGCGAGCAACTTTGGCAGCACGGGCGGCGCGATTGGCCAATTGATTAACCGCATCAATGATGGCCGTGTTCATTTTCTCCAGTCCATCAGGGCGCTCAGTGGTATATGAGATGCGGCTCATCAAATCTTCGCCGTATGAAACCTGAGGATTCATCACCGATTCTGTGGCCAGTAATTCGCCTGTGCGCAGATCGCACAAGTAACTGGCAACGGTAGTGCTGCCAACATCTACGGCAAGACCGTATATACCTTCCTGGTAGCCCGACTGTACGTCTATCACTTCGGCGTCATTCCATAACGTGACTGTAACTTTCCAGTCCCCTTGACGTAAGGCTGGCTGTAATCTTCGCAGTGCATGAATGTCAATAGACAAATCTTTGTGCCCCCATTGTTCATCAAGAGCATCTTGCAATCGGCCCCAATCGCCACGATGAAATCCTAATTGGGCTTGTTCCACCTCAACGTAGACCTGTCTGATTGCCGGCTTAATTTCAATGGCGCGTTGAGTGGCTGTTTTTCGTATGATCTGTTTTTGGGCACGACTCTCCTCAGGGACTGTAACCAACACATCTCCTATTATTTGAGATGCGCAGGACATGCGCCGATCATGAATGCCTTCTTTTTCGAGATAGGCGATTTCTTCTTTGGAGGGGGGAGAGATGTGATTTGCACTCGAAACAATGCCGTGTTTGCTGAATTCACCACCTTCGATTTTGACCAGGCATTTGCTGCATTTCTGGCGTCCCCCGCAGACGCTTTCGATTTCAACGCCTAAATCTTTGGCGGCCTCCAACAAAGTTTTTCCATGCGCAACACGCCCTCGGCGTCCCGAGGGCATAAGAATTATGTTATGGGTTTGGACGTTCTTAGAATCCATGACTGTCATTCGGCAGTAACGTGTAAATGCAAACGAATTAATTGGTTGAGCAGCGAATCAGTTTACCGTGGCAGCGCTATTTATTTTCTAATTTTGCCGCGACGGTTTTCCAATCAATCCTCTGGTATTTATTTTCTAGCTCTATAACTATGGATTGGGCAACTTCTTCAGCTGTACCAGGGATTTCGATCTCCTCATCCCATTGAAAACCCTCGCTATATTCATCGGAGCCGACCAGACCTAAAGCCATCGCCGCGCTATCGATGGCAACTTGGAAGCGACCCGAGAGCTGTTTATTTGCGCGTCCATTTTCATCCGTGGCGCGCACCTGACAAGGAATACCATGCCAACAGAGAATCTTATATTTCGCCATAAGGGGCTATTTTACTTGGTTTTTTGGCTTTCCGCTCTGCTTGTTTGATCTATAATAGGTAGATTTTATCTAATATTAACAATGTGGAACCTCTATTTATTACATAGTAACCCCATTGCCGACACTCCCCAGTAAAAGATGCTGCTTCTTGGTAGAAAACAGCATCTTAGTTTTAGCCATTTACGCTTAACTTAACGCCTTGTGCAAGTTTTTGGTGTTAGCCGGTTGAGTAGCGAGCGCAGCGAGCGTATCGCCTGTACTGAGCTTGTCGAAGTGAAACCTAGAACGCCGCCAAAACGGGTTTCGATACACCCTTCGGCGAAAAACCTCACTTTTGGGCACTCAACCAGCGTTTTGGCGCTATTGCTAAAAACTTGAACATTGGGTTAACTTAGATAATTATGGATTGAATTAGCCGCTTTTCGACCAGCAACCATGGCGGTGACAACCAAATCGGGTCCGGTGACTCCATCGCCTCCTGCGAAAACCCCCTCCCGGCTGGTTTTGCCTGATTCAATATCTGTGACGATAAGACCCCATTTATGGGTTTGCAGCTTTGGCGTAGTTTTGCCAATGATATCGTCTGGCCAATACCCTAAAGCTTTGATTACTGTATCTACATCAATGATGAAGTTTGTGCCTTCAACGGGAATAGGTCGGGGGCGTCCAGAGTCATCGGGCTCGGTCAATTCCATTTTGACACATTCTACCGCGGTAAGCTTGCCATCTTCTCCAGCAATGAACTTGATGGGTTGGATCAAAAATCTATATTCGGCGCCCTCGTCGGTAGCTAGTTCACGATCATGGCTGTTACCTGGCATTTCAGCTTCTGTTCGGCGATAAAGGCAGAAAACATCTTTGGCGCCCAAGCGGATCGCTGAGCGCAAGCAATCCGCAGCTGTGTCGCCGCCGCCTATGACGGCTACTTTATCCCCAACATCAGGCTTTGCTTTCATATTCTCAGGGAGTAGGTCGTCAGGCACATTTGATCGTATCAGGAAATCTGTTGCCTTGAGAACACCAGGCAGATTTTCGCCTTCAATGCCCATGGGTGCGTCTACATTGGCCCCTACGCCGACGAAAATGGCATCGTATCCCTCTTCAAAAAGGTCATCGATGTTTTTGTCTTTACCGATGTAAGTATTTGGGCGGAATTCAATTCCTGCATCAACTAAGTCTCCCCATAAATCAAACACATATTCTTTTGGCAATTTGAAATTGGGAATTCCGTAAGTTAGTAACCCTCCAGGAGCAGGTTTTGCGTCTAAAAACGTGATATGGTGTCCCTTGCGAATTAGTTGCTCAGCGCAGCTAATGCCAGCACAGCCTGCGCCAATGATAGCTACATTTTTTCCAGTGGGTCCCCCAACTGGGATCTTAAAATTCCCCGCTTGGCGCTGATGTTGGATGGCGAATGCCTCCAACATCCCTGTGAGTACGGGTTCTCCGCGTCTACCACGCGGACACGCTCCCTGGCAAAGTTGGTCATGTGGGCAGACCAATGAGCATATTTCGGGCATGGAACTCGTTTGTCTATAGACATTGGCTGCATCAAGAAATTTCCCCTTCTCGATATACCATAGGGCCAGGGAGATGTCGTTGTTTGCCGGACAGGCTTTGTAGCAAGGAGCGGGGTCTGGGCAGTGGATACAGCGCTGGGCCTCCATGATGGCAGTATCGGTGTCGGGGATCAGCAGAACACCCTCAAAATCCTTGACCCTTTCATCAGGGGGTCGAATGGGTAATCCGGCTGAGATGAGTTGCATTCGTTCCTTGCGATCCACGCCAGGGAACTCTCGCCGTTCTTCATTCATGGTGATCCTCCTAACAAAAAGACCGTGCTCTTTGGCTAGCACGGTCTTTCTTGAACTGCTACTGCAAAACTTGTGTAACCTCCTTTTGAGGGAGTGATCTTATCTTCATTTTGGGTAAGCCCCCCTCATCCATCAAACGGGGCACTATTGCCTCCCAGTGTACGGCCATGAAGTGGATGCCTGCAATGCCGGGTGTTTTCTTCAGTTTTTCGATCATCTCTAGGGCGATGGCCACGCCTTCTTCCATTTGGCCATCCTTATCCCCAGAGTCATCCATGCGTTGAACGATTTCAGGTGGAATTACCACCCCAGGCACATCATCAGCCATGAAGTGGGCGGCTCTGGCGCTCTTCAAGGGGATCATGCCGGCAAGGACATAAACCTTGTCGAGCAGGTTGCGCTTGTCCAAAGCCTCCAGCCAATCCAGGAAACCATTGTAATCGAAGATGGGCTGAGTCTGTATGAATTGTGCACCAGCGTTGACCTTCTTCTCCGCGCGGATGGCCTCGAATTTTGGGGGTGCACCGAAGGGTGAACCGGCTGCTCCCAGGAAGAACTCTGGTCGATATTTGATATTGCGGCCATCCAAATAGATGCCATCATCTCTCATGCGGCGCAGCATCCACAGCAATTGGACAGCGTCCATATCGAATTGATCTGGTTTGGTCATTGGTGCAGGGCCAAATCGATGGTGATCACCCGAAAGGCAGAGAATGTTCTTGATCCCCAAACCTGCAGCGCCCATGGCATCCGATTCGAGTACTACACGAGTGCGATCACGCGCTTGTAGCTGCATTACTGGCTCTAAACCAGAATCTAAACATATTTTGCTTGCTGCCATGCTGCCCATTCGTGCTGAAGCTGAGGCATTGTCGGTAAAGTTGGCCGCAGGGACATATTCGCACAACCAACCAGATTTCTTACAAATTGACTCGGTAGAGACGCTCAAAGGGGGCGCGATTTCTGCCGTGCAGGTGAATTCGCCGGTGCGCAAATTGGCTTCAAGGAGGGATACTGGTTCTTCATATGCTGGAGCGTGATATTCGCTGTCACCCTGCCACCAATTCGGTTGGCGCACATTGTAGAAAACCTTTTCCCATCCATCATCGAATTTCTCTCGGTTTGTGAATCTCTCGATAAGCTTGGGGCTGTCCTCAGTTTCGCGCCATACCTTGACGACATCCAGCCAGGTCTCACGACCGACTCGGGCACCGTTTAGAGGGGCGTTGATTTCCAGTAATTTGTCTTCACGTCCCAACCGTTCGGCACGGTCGTAGATTTTGTACCATGTGCACGGCCTGGTAGTGTCGACCTCGCAGGATTCGGGGGTAGCACCACCACACAGACCATTTCGCAGGCCTTTTGGACAAGTCATTGGGCATACAAAAGCGGTTTCTTGTAGGATGCAGTTACCACACATTCGACAACCAAAGAGAATGCCTTTGATCATGCCTTCACCGGCAGTAAACACTTTCATGAATGGGGTAACGTCACTCTGATCGTATGGTTTGAAGGGAGCTTGGTATCTCGGAGGAGAGAATATTGCCATGGAGTTATCCTTTCGATAATTGAGAAAATAGACGCCAATTTCCTAGAATTTCGTAATTCTAGGAATGGTGTCTCTCTGTGATCGCAATTTGGATGTATGTGTCAGTATAACGTGGGATACAGAAAAGTCAATTCTTGAAGGTCATAATTTCAGAAAAAGGTGATATTGGTAATACTAATTCCAAACTAAATGTCACCCTCGTTTAGCGGGATTAATTGTGATGTTTTCTGCGCTATTTATTGCTCTATTATTCTGTGAATAGTGATATAGGAACATCAATATACAGCCAAATAACGCTGCGGTTGTGAGTTTGATTTGAGTTTGAAGCGAGTCAATACTCATTAATGGCTATCCACTCAACAGGCGTCAAAAGCTCCACCCCTAATCCTGGTATAATCATGCCGTGGCTCGAAGGAAATCCCCCAAAGATCTATCCACCGAAGAATTACGCCGCTTATTAGTGGAAAAACAGCGCGCCGCGCGCCAGGAGCGATTAGAACGATTCCGCAAAACTGGGCGTGTTGTAACTTTGGCTTCAGATTTGGACGCACCATCACTGGATGACTTGCGCTCTGGTCCTTTAGCGGATTCTGATGAGGAAGGCACTCCCTCATCTCGCCGCAGGGTATTGGATTATTTCTTGCTGTCCATTGAAATTCTGGCTGTTTTAGGCCTTGTGTTCGTGCTTTTCAACGGATTGGAAGTTATTCAGGAATTGAATCAGGAAGTGGCGCGCGCCTTAGAGCAGCCGACATTGACGCCAACCCCCTTAATTCGGGCCGTCGTGTTGCCTTCCGGGCATACCCCACCAATTGAAGGTGTCGCACAACCTAATGAATCTGAAATTCCTGAACACTTGCGCCCATTGGTTCAATCGTTAGCCAATGTCCCTATACCAACGCCAGGCCCCGCGCAAGCACATCGGATCCAAATTCCATCCATTGGGGTTGATGCCTCGATTGTTCAAGGGGATGGCTGGGAACAATTGAAGAAGGGCGTTGGTCAACATGTTGGAACAGTTAATCCAGGCGAAACTGGGAATATTGTTCTATCTGCGCACAATGATGTATTTGGCGAGATTTTCCGATATTTGGATGAATTAGAACCTGGGGATGAGATCATCATTCACACGCAGCAGCGTGTGTATACCTATGTTGTATTCAACAAAGAGGTTGTTGAACCCACCCAGGTGGAATTTCTGGATCAAACAGCCAAACCGGTCACGACTTTGATATCTTGCTATCCGTATCTCGTTGATGATCAGCGGATTGTGGTGCAGGGTCAACTCAAAAGCGGTGGAGGCTAAGTTTCTTCACGTAAGGGGGTGGAGCAACTTTTTCTGATTTGTCACGTTATATGATAAAAAAGGTCCCGCGATAATGACTGAAATTCGCCGTCCCTGGCTACCTCGTACAAAACTTACCATAAGCATACTGGTTCTCGCCCTGTTTATATATTTGTTAACCAGGTTTAGTGTTGCCATTCCACCTTTTATACTGGCGTTGATTCTGGCATTTGTGCTCAATCCCCTGGTCAATAAATTGGAAGAACGTTTACCACTTTCACGTGCATTGATCACTGCAGTAGTATTTGTTGTGGTTTTGGCCCTTTTGGTGTTATTTCCTGTGGTTTTACTTCCACCTCTCGGTGAGCAAATTGCAGATCTAAACCTGGATTTTCAATTATTGCTCGAACAGATCGAAGAGTTGATAGCGCACAGATATGTTATTGCTGGTCAAACAATTGATGGTGCGGCAATTTTCAATCAGATTGTCAGCGTTGTTCAAGAAATCGTCCAGCCGCTCTTTGGTGAAACGTTGGGTTTCGCCTTTGATCTGATATCTTCTTTAGTTTGGGTGGTATTTATTTTTGTGGTTTCATTCTATCTGGTCAAAGATTATGCCGCGGTTATTAAATGGTTGGATCGTCTTCCACCTCCGGATTTGCGCTATGACATCCGGTGTTTGCGACAGAAAATCAACCAAATTTGGGCGGCATTTTTTCGTGGTCAACTTATCTTAGGAACGGCAGTTGCCACATTGTTTACGGCAATTGGGTTCGCAATTGGTCTGCCTTTCGCCTTCGCCATGGGTGTGTTGGCTGGGTTATTAGAATTTATTCCGAGCATTGGCCATGGTATATAGCTGACGATAGCAACAACATTGGCGCTCTTTACTGGATCAACCTGGATGAATTTGCCTAATTGGGTTTTTGCCTTGATTATTGTTGGATTGCATATTGTTTTCCAACAATTTGATTTAAACTATCTGATCCCGCGCATAATCGGAAGACAGGTTCATTTACCTCCTTTGGTGGTGATCTTAGGGATTGTGGCTGGTGCTGCCACGGCAGGAGTTTTAGGGGTGCTATTGGCCGCTCCGACGGTTGCCTCTGCTAGAGTGCTTGGTCGCTATATTTTTGCCAATCTGAGCGATACCGACCCATTCCCAGATTTGGCATCCTCACCTTTACCCCCACCTGACCCTCGCTGGTGGGCTATTGGCAGCAAATCATCAGATGAAGAACAAGAGGTTGAAGAAGATGACAACGCCTGAATCGGTCCAACAATCTCCTCCTTGGGGTGGTAATGTCAAACTCGTGGTTGGTTTGACCATTGTTGCAATTGTGGCAGCATTTATGGTTCGTTTTCAGAGCATCATTGCACCATTGCTGTTGACCTTTATCCTCACCTATTTGCTGCATCCCCTAATCTCCAGGTTGAGCGCTGCTACACGATTATCGTGGCGAATGGCTGTCAATATCGTTTACCTCGTTTTTGTAATTTTATTGGTGGCATCGTTTACAATGACCGGTTTGGCTTTGGTGCAGCAATTACAAAGTCTTATCAGTGTCATTGACCGTTTTATCAACGAACTTCCGGAATTGGTTACGGGTTGGTCTACAACAGTCTATCAAATTGGTCCGTTCCAACTTGATATGTCGCAGTATCTATCTATAGCGAATTTGGAAGCCTTGATACAACAAGTTATTTCTATCGTCCAACCAGTCTTAGGCCAAGCTGGGGGACTCTTGGGTACTTTCGCGGCTGAAACCGCCACATCTGTGATGTGGGGATTCTTCATTATTTTGCTATCCTATTTCCTATTAGCGGATATGGGTCAGGTCCCAGATAAGTTAGTTGATATTGAATTACCACCTGGATATGATGATGACCTGCGTAGAATGGGGCGAGAGTTAGGTCGCATTTGGAATGCGTTTTTACGCGGGCAGGTAATTTTGTTTACGTTGACGGTTCTAGTTTATACACTGTTGTTGGCAGTGCTGGGCGTACGTAATGTGTTGGCTATTGCTGTGTTGGCAGGCTTCGCGCGCTTTGTGCCCTACGTGGGCCAATGGGTTACCTGGATTGTCATTATTCTGGTGACTATATTCCAAAAGAGCAATTATTTTGGTCTTGAGCCACTGCAATATATGCTTTTAGTTTTCGTGATTGCGATTATCGTTGATCAGATATTTGATGGCATCCTTGCTCCACGCATTATGGGACAAACTTTGGGCGTCCATCCTGCTGCTGTATTAGTTGCTGCGATTGTGGCGGCCAATTTGTTGGGTTTGTTGGGTGTCGTGCTGGCAGCCCCAGTGCTGGCGACACTCACCTTTGTAGGTCGTTACGTGGCGCGCAAAATGCTTAGCCTAGCACCCTGGCCCGAGCCCGAAAAGGAATCTGATCCTGTGCCATATCCTTGGAGTAAATTTATTGTGCGACTGCGTACATGGATCCCATCGTTGAGAGAGCGACTGAAACGAAAGTAGAAATAATGTTAAAAACTTGACCCCAAAGGAATTTTCTTTGGGGTCAAGTTTATGCCTCACCAAATTTGTGCGTCTAGGTGTAGAGTCGCTCTTTGATCTCTATTACCCGTCGTCGGATTTTGTCATCCCGTTCTAGTAAATCTGAGATTTTTTCGTGGCCGTACATCACCGTTGTATGGTCTCTTCCCCCCAATGCTTCACCGATTTGCGGTAGGGAGATGTCTGTTTCCTCGCGTATCAAGTACATGGCAATTTGCCGCGGACGAGCGACTATTTGAGTGCGTTCCCGCCCGAGAATTCTGTCAACTGCCACGCCGTAGACATCAGCAACGGTGTCAATGATTTGGTTAGGTTGGAGTTGGGTTCGCTGTGGAAGTAAATCGGCCAGAGCAGAATCGATTAGCTCTGAGTCAATTGGAACACCGCGTAAATCTGCAAAGGCCACAATGCGAGTGAGGGCGCCTTCAAGTTCGCGAATATTGGATTGGAATTTACGTGCTATGACGGCAATAATTTCATCGGAGATGACATATCCAGCTCGTTCAGCTTTTGAATGCAATATGGCCATGCGTGTTTCAAAGTCGGGGGGTTGGATATCTGCCGTCAAACCCCATTCAAAGCGAGAGCGCAAGCGTTCTTCCAGGGTGACCATCGCTTTCGGGGGTCGATCAGATGTCATCACGATCTGCTTGTTCTGACCGTGAAGGGTGTTGAATGTATGGAAAAATTCTTCCTGGGTTGATTCTTTCCCAGCAATAAATTGAATATCGTCAATCAATAATACATCGATCCGCCGGTATTTTTCTCGGAATGCCTGTGTGGTATGAGAACGGATGGCGCTAATCAGATCGTTTGTAAATTCTTCAGAGGAAACATACAAGACATTTTGATCAGACTGTGCGCATTGGTTGCCGATAGCATGCAAAAGATGCGTTTTCCCTAACCCTACACCGCCATATAGGAACAAGGGATTGTAGGCTTGCGCTGGTCTTTCTGCTACTGCCAGAGAAGCTGCATGTGCCAAACGGTTGCTTGGACCAACAACAAAACTAGAAAAACTGTAGCGAGAGTTGAGTGTGGGGTTATTGATTTGCGCTGGACTGTGGATTTGTGTTGCGCGCTCAGTCTCAGGCGACTTTTCTGTCATTTGCCAAACAGTAAACCGTACGGATACTGTTCGGTTCATGATCCCTGAGAGCAATTTTGAGATAGTGCTCGAAAGACGATCATCTAACCAATCACGAGCATATGCGTTTTTGACCCCAATTGTGAAAGCACCGTCTTCATAGGTGATAAGTTCAGTATCTCGAACCCAGGTATCAAAGGAGGCCTTCGGCATTTCCAGCTGTAGTTGGCCAAGTGCAGCTTGCCAGGCTTGGGTGGCTTTCATCAGTGGCGTTCCTCCTCCGCGTAGATGGAATTGACGTACTCGAACCTAGCTCATCTATGCCCTTTTAGATGAGATTTTGTAGTAAAATCTGTTCAACTGGCTTTCAAAGTGTGAGGGATTGCACCCCACTAACCATGCAATACGGCTTTGTTAGTGGCATGATATTACCAGAGGGTGGTCATCTATTGCAAGACGTAAACCCTACGCCAACTTAAAAGAATTTAAGATTTTAAGATAGTCAACCTTAAAGAAATTGTGCGCGGTTGGTAAGTTATGATACTCGGTTTTCTAATTGTGTTAGTTTTCAATATGCCACTAAGTATGGGTGCTTTGTGAGATGCACCCCCATATCTGGGTGATGGGTGCGGTAAGTACAATGGAACCCCAGGACTGGGGGATACTAAACCTTAAAAAATTCACTGATTGGCTGAAGTTATATAAATTTTGTGAAACACGAAATTGTGAATCAGATTCTGTCATATTCCATTAAAAACTGCTGATTCTTCAACTGTGATAGAATCTTAACAGATTCAATTGACAATCCAATGAACTCTCAAACCTCTCCCCCCGTTAAAGATTTTGCATTTACTGCATTTTTCCTAGCCATAGTTGGTTGGATCGGGTTGATCGCGGTAGTATTTAGAACACTTCCAACTTTGGGTCCGCGGTGGCTATTTTTCTTTTTGCTTGTTTTTGCAATTACTGGATCAATGCTGCCCGTTACTGCATTCATGAATCGTCGATTTCCAACCAATCCCCCTGCGCGACGGGTTACAGTTCTTCGAGAAGCTTTGCTGGTTGGTTTCTTCATATCTACTTTAGCATGGCTTCAATTATTCCGGGTGCTTACTCCTGCCCTAATCATATTCTTAGCATTGGGTATTGGTTTTGTTGAGTGGATGATCAGGTTGTGGGAAGGCAGCCGCTGGGAACCCTGATCATTTTCCCGCTTAATTTAACCCGCTTTAGGTTGTTAGAATGTCTGATTACCGTTATCTCCCATCAGTTGACAAACTGATCAATTCACTCCAAGGTGCAACGTGGATTGCCGAATTTGGCCGCACTTTGACAGTGGATATCATTCGTACAACTCTCGATGAACTTCGAGCTGATATCAAAGCTGGGGGCCCGTTACTTCAAGAAACTGCCATTCAAAAGAAGATCACAAATAACCTTCAAATTTCGGTAATGCCCACTTTGGTGCCATTGATTAATGCATCTGGAGTGATAATCCATACAAATTTGGGGCGCGCCCCAATGAGCCCCGCATCATTACTAGCAGCGCAACAAGTTTCAATGGGATACTCCAACCTTGAATATGACTTAGAGAAAGGTAAACGCGGCTCGCGTACATTGCATGCCGAAAACCTTCTCAAAAAGTTGACTGGTGCCGAGGCTGCTTTAGTAGTAAATAATAATGCTGCGGCAGTTTTGCTCGCTCTTTCTGCCCTAGCCAATCGAAGACGCGTTGTCATTGCCCGTTCGCAGTTAATTGAGATTGGGGGTGGTTTCCGCATCCCCGATGTAATGAAACAATCGGGCGCTAAGCTAGTTGAAATTGGTACAACGAATCGCGTGCATCTGCGAGATTACGTGCAAGCAATTGAAGAGCAGCCGATCAAATTAATCATGCGTGCACACCGGTCGAACTTTGCCTTGGTCGGCTTTACGACTGAACCTTCTATTGATGAAATCGTCACTGCTGCACAAGAAGCAAGTATTCCTGTTTTGGATGACCTTGGTTCTGGTACGCTTTTAGATACTTCCAAATATGGATTGGCACGTGAACCACTGGTACGAGAGTCCTTAGACGTGGGGACAGATTTAGTTTGTTTTTCTGGTGATAAATTGTTAGGTGGCCCTCAGGCGGGAATCATTGTTGGCAGTAGAGAGTACATTACAAAACTAAAGAAACATCCCCTTGCACGTGCAGTACGTGCGGATAAAATGGCTTTGGCTGCGCTTTCTGCTACATTGACTCACTATTTGAAAGACGAGGCCGAAAGCGAGATACCCATCTGGCGCATGATTTCCGCGGATCATCATGAATTGCAAGAACGTGCCCAAGGATGGGCGACCAGCCTCAAATCTGGGAAAGTGATATCAGGGGAATCAACTGTGGGCGGTGGAAGTCTTCCAGGCGAGTCAATGCCAACTTTCCTGCTTGCTCTAGATGCTTCACACCCTGATCGATTCTTACAACAACTTCGTGGAAATGATCCCCCAATCATTGGCCGAATTCAAGACGATTTAGCTGTGTTTGATCCCCGGACAGTTTTGCCGGAGCAGGATGAATCATTAATCAATGGCATCCAGCAAATATTAAACCTGGGATAAAGCTATTCGCGTTAGAATTATCAAAAATTACAGAGGCGAACCTGATTGACTGACAAATCTCAGGAGGGTTTCCCTGATTGAGATGGGAAAAGA
>CAYQQX010000062.1:0-22991 GCA_964419495.1 uncultured Anaerolineales bacterium | reverse complement strand
GTGCGCTGCTGCCCCTTGGTGCTCACGAAGACGATTATGAACTTCTGCGCATGGGTCAGAACATCGGTCCCGTGACTGTGCTTTTACTGGCCGACAACGGTTATGTGCTTCTCAATCCCCCAGAATGGATCAACAACCTTAATCCCCAACTTGTGTTGCTCAGCGTAGCACCTGACGATCCCTCAGGTCTTCCAAACCGTGAAACCCTAGATGCGCTAGGTGGTTATTCCCTGCTGCGCACCGATCAGCATGGGTGGATTCACATATCGACAGATGGAAATCAAATGTGGGTTGAAGTTGAGAATCATTGAAGGGGTTTCACACGCTATCAATTATCACTGTCCACAACCATCAACACAAATGTGCCTGTGAAGTCCACCGTGGTAATTGCACGGCCTTCCGTTACAAAGTCCAAAGCGGACTCTAAGGGTGATGCATCAATCCAGCCGGTAAGTCCATCGTTCAAATGAACATCCCAATAAAACCTTCGGAAACAGATCACCATCGGAAAAAGAAACACCATTGAGGGCGTCCAAATATCACTATATAATGAAGAAAGCGATTAACCTCTTCATGGCTCATCGCTTCAACGGAATTGTGGGAACAGAGTATTGAAATTAAAAGATCCAAATCAAAAACAAAATCGGCAGTGCTACAGGGATCAGCACAAGTCCCACCACAAGCAGAATCGCGCCTACAACAATCGCCAACACTAATCCAATGATTCCGCCAACGATCCCAAGAACCACTCCGATAATCCCAAAGACGAGACCTAAAATCCCCGTCACGATCCCCACGATAAATTCTATTAAGCCCATGGTTATTCCTCCTCAACCATCATTATTTTTCAAATTTGCACATTGCTCTGTGTGCTTACTCAAATATACGGGGATTAATATGTTGGGTTGCAAAGATTCTGTTAATCTTCTTGTGGTAAAACATGATTGAGTGCTATGCGAGAGGAGAGAACAAAAATGAAGACTTATAAATTTGGATGGATTATCTTGCTTATGGTTGCTGTATTGGCATGTACCGCAGTTAGCGATGTAGCTGAAAAAGCTGCCCAGGTAGAGAGCGCTGCCCAGACCGCCCAAGCACTAGCCACTTCTGGTCAAAATATCATCTCCACTGTGGAAGGCAGTGGAATTGTTCAAACTGCAGATGCTATGGGCTTATTTGAAACAATGCAAGCTGCCATCACGGATATTCCAGAGGAAGGATCAAACCTTGTCGCGACTGCCCAAGTAGTGATTACCGAAGGCGCTTATGGTGAGGCACCAGCGAACATTCCTGTGGTAGGTGGTGAAATCAGTGAATTCTTTGGTAGTAGCAGCCTGGTATCTTATAACACATCTATGAGTTTAGGAGATGTAGTCGATTTCTATCGCAATGCAATGCCAAACTATGGCTGGAATGTCGGCGATGATCCCTCTGTATTGACATCTACATACGCAGTGCTTTCCTACAAAAACGCCGATCAACGGTGCACTATAACTATGAGTAAAAACCCCCTCAATGAAGATACGATAGTGCTTATCAGCATTTTTTAGGGGTCTCAAGGAATCGTCGTGATAAGGGGCCACATTTGGGGGTAGGGGTCGTGCTCCGCACAACCCCTACCCCCAAATGTGAGGTCTCTCACGGCAATTCCCAAAGAACTTTTTTTAGCTATCAAATGTAAACTGCCTGATAGAGTATAATTCGCCGAACTATTTTTATTGGTTTACGTAATAAGGAATATTGTGACTGTACAAGACAAATTTAGACGCCCGTTACGAGATCTACGCATCTCGGTAACTGATCGCTGCAACTTTCGCTGCTCATACTGTATGCCCAAGGAAATTTTTGGGCACGATTATGATTTTCTTCCACGGGCAGATTTGCTCACATTCGAAGAAATTACTCAAGTTGCGAAAGTTATGGCAAAGCTTGGCGTCCGCAAAATACGTTTGACCGGGGGTGAACCTCTCCTTCGCCGTGATATTGAGATCCTTGTAAAGTTGCTTGCTCAAATTCCCGATGTCGAGCTGGCTATGACAACCAATGCTTCGATACTGGAAGCAAAAGCATCTGCGTTAAGGAACGCTGGCTTAGATCGTATCACTGTCAGCCTGGATGCGTTGGACGAAGAAACCTTCAAGGAAATGAACGATGTTGATTTTCCCGTGCAAAGCGTCTTAGATGGCATCCAAGTCGCGGCAGATGTAGGTTTTTCTCCTATAAAAATTAATATGGTTGTCAAACGGGGGGTTAACGATAAAAATATCCTTCCAATGGCGCGCTATTTCCATGGCAGCGGACACATCTTGCGTTTCATCGAATTCATGGATGTGGGCAGCACCAATGGCTGGCGCATGGATGATGTTATTCCCGCCCAAGAAATTGTCGATATCATCGATGCTAAATTACCAATCGAACCCTTGGAACCAAATTATCAAGGCGAAGTTGCCAATCGGTGGCGTTACAAAGATGGTGGTGGTGAAGTCGGCGTGATTGCCTCGGTTACCCAGCCCTTCTGTGGTAATTGCACCCGCCTGCGCTTATCCGCTAAAGGTGAGTTGTATACCTGCCTTTTTGGTGTCAACGGGCATGATCTGCGCACAATGATCCGAGCTGGCGCTACAGACCAAGAAATTGCCAATCGGATTACTGGTATTTGGCAGCCGCGTCAAGATCGTTATTCGGAGATCCGTTCGTCGGAAACCAGTTCTCTCCCCAAAGTAGAAATGTCTTATATCGGAGGCTGAATGCTTCATCTCAACAACATCAAAACGGTCATCTTCGACCTAGATGGCACGCTTCGTCACAACGTTCCCTCGGCAGATGAAACTCAATTTAATTTTGCAGTCAGCCTCGGGATAACAAACTCAAATGACTGCCGCCGAAAAGGCGCCCGCTGGACACATTGCTATTGGGCCCAGTCCGATGAACTCGCTAAAGACATTGAAAAATTCGATGTTTTGGAAAAACCTTTTTGGGACAATTACTGTAGGCGTTATTTGTTGGCATTAGGAGTTCCCAATGGGGAAGCATCCGACCTGGGACCCAAGTTGGCCCAAAGGATGGAGGGGGGTTTTAACCCCCAAAGCAAGGTTTTCCCCGAGGATTTTGAAACCCTGGGTTCCCTTCGTAAGGCTGGGTATACCGTGGGACTTATATCCAATCGATCAAATCCTTGTACCGAAGAACTGGTTGAGCTCGGTCTGGCCCCATACTTAGATTTTGCCTATGTCGCTGTAGAAGTCGGAGCATGGAAGCCTGATCCAGTAATTTTCGATCGCGCCATAGAAAACACAGGTAGTTCCCCCGAGCAAATCGTATACGTAGGGGACAATTATTACGCAGACATCGTCGGCGCAAAAAACGCTGGCATCACACCGATACTTCTCGACAGAAGCAATATTTTCTCAGATGCTGACTGCAAAATTATTCGAAGGTTAGGAGAATTGAACTCGATACTCATCCCCAAGAATCAGTAAAATTCAACCTCGTAACCAACAAATTCCCCATCATAATATTCAAACTTGCCCGAAAAAAACTTTTCTTGCTCCAGCCAGGGTAAGAATACGCGATCCCCAGCCCACAAATTCAAATCTAACAATTCCTCATTAGGAATCCACTTTAGATTACCTTCATTAGAGTCTATTATCTGGCCTTCAAATTCAGGGACGAGGAAGATGAAGGTGTACCAATCTTCGAACTCATAGAACGCTGGAAAGGTGATAATTCCCTTCAATATCAAATCTTTGGGGGTCAGACCGCATTCTTCTTGAATCTCGCGACGAGCACATTCTTGGGGAGATTCACCCGGCTCGAATTTACCACCCAAGCCGTTCCATTTGCCAGCGTGCATATCGTTCTCTTTCTTGACACGATGGATCATTAACGTTTTTCCATTTTTGCGTAGGTAACAGAGTGTAGCCAGTTTCATTTATTGTTTACCTGATGATATGAGACTATCAGACTCTGCTTCTTTTTTGAACAAGTGATCGGAATGGAAAAATCTGTCTTTCGGCGCTCAACCTGTATCGGCTTTGAAGAATCCCCAATTGTTCCGACAATCTTAACATCCCATTGATCTTCACTTACTTGAGAAAAAGATTCAACTCGCATTCCGGGCAAATCTAGTACGCCAGTGCTTTTGCGCCAAAAGTGCTCCGCTGCCTGCACGTGAGGTTCAATCCCCACCCGGCCGCGATAGTGGTTTAAAACCAGGCGTCCGTGTTGATATTCGCGTACCAAAGATCGCGCTTCGGCTGGTGTAGTTCGGGCGTAGTTCACCCCATGCGGGAAGAACAACATGATGGGGGCCTGGTTGTGTCCCCCGATATGTGAGGACTGCCAAACTGAATCCCCGGCCTCTTCGACTAACTCCTGATATATTGCAGGGCCATAACGAGCACAACATTTGTCTCGTCTACCGTTTGAACAAACTAAAAAGAGTGGTTCTTCTCGAAGATGCTTGAGAGAACCCTCTTCACCCGTTGACAGCCAGCTGAAATCCAACTTCTGGATATCAGCATAATCATCGAGCTGATACTCATAAAGGCGAGGCTCTGTTGGAAATGTCTGACCCACAAAGAGGTGGATTCCTGGATGTGTTTTTAATCGATCTTGTCGAATCAGCAAGATGCGAATACGCTTGTCATCAACTCGAAAGTCGGACAAAAAGTTTTTTACATTCTGTGGAATATCGCTCTCTTCGAAGGCTTTCGCTCCCCATGCTCCAGAATATTCCAGCAAAAACCAGATATCCCCGCGGGTGGCAGTGCCAACTAAGGGAATTTCATAATCTCTGGCGAGATCAGAGCAAAAGAAATCTTTTGAATCAGTCATGGTATTTTTCTTTCAATACAGAAAAAAAACAAAACCGGATTGCGGCAATTTCTTCAGCAACCCGGCTCGATGGTTCAGCGGAGAGGGAGGGATTCGAACCCTCGGTAGCCTTGCGGCTACAACGGTTTTCGAGACCGCCCCAATCGTCCACTCTGGCACCTCTCCAATAGCGGGGGAATTATACCAGGGGAAAATTGAAGGGTAAACCGAGATTTTAGGGTCGCTTCAAAACAACCACGGGGATGACACGCTCAGTTTTCTTGCGATACTCTTCGAAGAATGGATATCTCTTCGACATCTTTGCATATAGTTCTGATCGTTCTGGCCCTTCGACAATTTTGGCTTTGGTTTGAAATTCTTCAGCAGCAACTTCCACGCTGACATCGGGGTTGGCGACCAAATTATGGTACCAATCGGGATGTGTATCTGCCCCACCTTTTGAAGCGATGATTACCAGACGACCACCATCTTCCGTATAAACCACAGGGTTTAAGCGCCGCATTCCGCTCTTAGCACCGGTAGTGTGCAGCAAGAGCAAAGTCATGTTTTCGAAATGCCCGCTTACTTTTCCATTATTGGCACGAAACTCTTCGATAACTGCTTTGTTCCAATCACTCATATTTAGTAATCCTTAGTAGAAATTGTTTTTGCAGTCATCTAGAGGGCATTTTTCATGCAATTCTTACATCAAATTTCGGCAGATGTATGTGCATCGGGGAAGTAAACGTCTGAGATGCCAATTTGGTTGAGTTTCTCTATCAGTGGGTTGGCACCTTTTTCCTCACCATGAACCAGGAAAACCTTTTGAACTTGATCCTTGACCACCTCAGCATATTCAACAAGTAATTTCTGCCCGCCATGTGCTGAGAGACCACCAATCGTGGATACTTCTGCCCTGCGGTTGTAGACCTTGCCAAAGATTTTGACTTGTTCTTCGCGATCAGCCAACCTGCGTCCCAAAGTGTGCGGAGCCTGCCAGGAGACAATCAGAATCGAGTTGCGAGGATTTTCGATGTTATTCTTCAAGTGATGGAGTATACGTCCCACTTCAGCCATTCCCGAAGCAGAGATGATCACCGCCGGTCCCTTGACGTCATTTATGGCTTTTGATTCCTCAACAGACCGTGTATAGGACAGCAGGTCAAACCCCAGTGCTGCATGGTGATGATCGTTGCGGATAAATTCCTTGGTTTCTTCATCAAACACCTCTGGGTGGGCACTGAAAATCTCCGAAGCATTGATTGCCAATGGGCTATCTACAAAAACTGGAATGCGCGGGATATCGCCGCTATCGATCATTTGATGGAGCGCGTACACCAATTCCTGTGTGCGACCAACTGCAAAAGCGGGAATGATCACTTTGCCGCCCCGGTTGATGGTCTTATGCACCACTTTATAGAACTCATCAAATGCGATCTGAGGATCGCGATGAGTCTTATCTCCATAGGTACATTCCATGAGCAAGAAATCTGTATCGCTGGGCAGTACCGGATCACGCAGGAGCGGCATATCCCTACGCCCAATGTCACCCGAGAACCACAGCCGGAATTTACGACCATGTTCCTCGATATCCAATACTACAGCCGCTGACCCAAGGATATGACCTGCTTCCACAAAACGGGCTACAACGCCTGGAATGGGTTCGAATTCTTTTTCATATGGTGTTCCAACAAAGCACTGCGCGACAGCAGCCGCATCAACTTGTGTATAAAGAGGTTCTACAAAAGGCTCTCCTCGTTTGGCGCGTTTTTTATTGATATAGGCAGCATCGGATTCATGGATATGGCCCGAATCCATCAGCATGATATTCCCCAAGTGTGCGGTGGCTTTTGTGGCGTAGATGGGGCCTTCGTAGCCATCTTTTGATAGATGCGGTAGATTCCCACTATGATCAATATGTGCATGAGATAGGATTACGGCATCCAATTCTTTAGGGTCAAAATGAAAATGGCGGTTGCGCTCATAAGTATCTTTACGTCTACCTTGGAATAAACCACACTCCAAGAGGAGTTTGTGACCATTGATCTCTAATAGATGCTGCGACCCCGTGACCGTTCGGGCCGCGCCATGAAAATGGATCTTCATATTGAACCTCCTTGGAATTTATTTCTTAGACGAATCTAGCAACTCAAGTAATTCGTCCCCAAACTCCCCCAATCTCCAGGGAACGCTTTCTAATATTGGGTTTAATTCTGCTTTTGAGGTAGGATTTTTTTCTGCAAGGTCAAGCAACAAATTTTTGGGCATTACAACGTCTGACTTCACCCCAATGCTTTGCGCCTTTCTGATGCGCCAAGACCGCAACCGATCAACACGCTCAAGGTATTGATTATTAGGACGCGGTTTTCGAACTGGCTCTAAGGGTTTGGCTGCGAGTCCTTTTTTAACAGCTGACAAAATGCCATCTCCTAACCAATTCACTTGACGTTTGGAAATTCCGGAGATATTTTCAAGGTCTTGACGAGTCATTGGAGTCATCTCGGCAATCTGAAGCAGTGCTTTATCACTAATCACTTTAAACAAGGGACGATCCAATGAACGCGCTTTGCGATCTCTATAGATGCAAAGTTCTCTCAGCACCGCAGCTCGCTGCGGATCAAGATCATGTGCACCCTTGATGCGGAAGCAATCCCCATTGCCATTGCGGTGATTCATCGAATCCACCTGGCTACAACGCAGGAAATCTTCTGCAGCTAAGGGCCAGCGCCCTTTTGCTTTTAGCTCCTCTTCCATTTGTTGTCGCAAAGGCAGCAAAAAGTGTGTATCTACCTGGGCGTAGGTCATCATTTCTTTGGGAATTGGGCGCCGCCCCCAGTTCGCCCGTTGGTATTTTTTATTCACGTGAACGTCAAATCGATCTTTGAGGATCGAGCCCAGCCCAACTGCGTTCCAACCTAAAATTCGGGCCGCGATCATCGTGTCAAACAACCTCAAGACTGAAAATCCAAAGTCCTGGTGCAGAATGATCAGATCATACTCAGAAGCATGGAAAACTTTCTCGATATTGGGATTCTCAAAAATTAGAGCTAAAGGGGATAAATCATCAAGTGCCAAAGTATCAACCAGATAATCGGTTGAGGGGGTTGAAAATTGGATTAAACACACCTGCTCGCGATAAGCATACAGCCCATTGGCTTCCGTATCCACAGCAATGTGAGTTTCATTTGATAGTTCGTCGACCAATCTCCGCAAAGAATTTGAGCGAGCTATGAAGATTGGATCAGGCAATTCACTTAAACGCATGGGGCAATTATAGCCTATCTATAAAAATGTTTCTCTAAGACGACCGCGTCAATGCCCCCGCGATAATACTCAGGCCATGTACCAATCTGCTGATAACCAAAACTTTTGTAAAGCCGGATGGCGTTTTCATTCCCCTGGCGCACACTTAGTCGAATACGTTCGACGCCCAAGTCTTCTTCACAAGCACCTAATAAGGCACTGCCAATCCCTTGCCGCCGGAAAGCGGGTAGAACCCCAAATGTAGCAATCCACGCCAACTCTGGGGAATTACGAATCTCTCCAGCAATGAACCCAACCATTTCCCCATCGATAGCAGCTTTAAGCCTCACAATTCCTGGGAAAGACAGCACTGCGATGACATCCAACAGCGGCCAGGCGTCCTGCCGAAAGCAAACTTGTTCCAAATGGCGCAGTTCTGTTAAATCGCGCCAGGTAGCCGGGAAAATTTCCGCCGAGCTACCTGGCAGATTTACTGACTCAAAACTCATCTTTGTTAGATGATTGTGATCAGGAACCTGCTGACTCCTTTCAACAGGTTCCTAAAAATGTTATTCCTTCTGCCCTTTGACGAAATCACTGATCAAGCTGGTGAATTCCATCGGGAAGATGTACTTGGTCGCTGCGGATGAACCCAGATCTTTGAGCATCTCGAAATATTGCAGCGTCATGGTCTTCTGATCGACAGCTTTTGCCTTCTCGAAGATCTTCTCCAATGCAGAAGCATAACCTTCAGCTTGCAAAAGCTGCGCTTCCTTGGCACCTTCAGCGTCCAATATGGCGGCTCGTTTTAAACCCTCCGCTTCAAGGATGGCAGCCTGTTTCTGGCCTTCAGCGACATTGATAGCTGCGTCACGTTCACCTGTAGACTCAGTCACCAACGCACGGCGCACACGCTCTGCCGTCATTTGGCGGTTCATGGCATCCTGGATTTCCCTGGGTGGGATGATCTCGCGGATTTCTACGTTAGTAACTTTAACACCCCAGCGTTCGGTAACTTCATCCAACCGGGTGCGCAGCATGCTGTTGATGTGTTCGCGCTCGACCAATACTTCATCGAGCTGGATACCACCGATCACGGCACGCAAGGTAGTGGTAGCCATACCTTGGGCAGCAGACTCGAAATTTCCAACTTGCAAGACACTTTCAACCGCATCGAGGATTTTGTAGTACCAAATGAAGTCAATCGAGATGCTGGCATTGTCTGACGTGATGGCTGTCTGATGGGGGATTTCGCGCACCTGCTCACGCAAGTCAGCGCGCACGCCACGGTCAATAACTGGGATGAGGAATACAATCCCCGGACCCTTGGCTCCCACACAGCGTCCCAAACGGAAGACGACCAAACGTTGATATTCTGGAACGATCTTTATCGCGCTGGCCAATAACACCAGGGCAATAATGATCACACCACCCACCAGGCAAGTGATAAACCCGCCGGCGGCAGCTAAATCTTGAGCTAATACTGAATAAACCATCATAACCTCCTTGAAGTTACTTTTCTTCTTCTACTTTCAATATGAAACCATCACGTTCGACAACTCGGACCAACGACCCTTCAGAGATTGGATTGTCACTAAATACAGACCACAACTCACCACGGACTTGGGCGGAGCCTTCATGGTGGATATCCGATTTTGATTCACCAACCGATCCAATTAAGGGCTCCAAATCATGAGCTAGAGGCACATCTCCGGCTTCCAATGTTTTCTGCACAACAATCCAGAAAAATCCGCCTGCCAAGATAGAAACCACACTGGCCAAAACCGGGTTCACAACAGGCTGCCACCATTCCTCGCCTCGGAACAAGAACACCGATCCAACGATCAACGCAAATATCGCTATCCCTAGGTAAACCATCCTCCGAGATTTTCGTACAGCAAAAACAAAGGGTACCACCCCCAATACCAGGATGATCAAAGCCCAGTAATTAATTGGCAGGTTATATACTCCCCATCCCGCCAACAATAAGGCAAATATTCCCCCAATCTCTAAGACGCCAGTGCCTGGGGTGAATATAGCCAGCAAGGCCATAGAAAATCCACCAACTAAAAATATATAGGCTAAATTGGGATTGAGCAAATAATCGACCATAAGATTCTTCCTTCAGCTAGAGCGCCTTCTCGTAAAACCGATATGTTTTATAAACCTCACCACCCATCACACGGATTGGACGGCTAATAGCATCATTATTTTCTAAAATCCAACTCATTTCAGCGTTAACAATACCTTTCTTTAAAGCGGCTTTGGCAGTTTCATAATAAAACAATGCATCAACACCACGAACCCGGTATTCTGGCAGCACACCTAAGATCAAAACTCGTGCCCATGTAACCTGGCGCTTTATCTTCCAATTCCATACCAACTTCAACAAAGAAATCAACTCTGGAGACTTCGGTGTTGGATAGGCTATTCGCAATGGTTCATTCAAATCCGGTAAAGTTATGCTGACCCCAATCGGTTCACCATCAATCTCTGCAACGAAAGTCAGGTCTGGATCGAGGACAGGGCGCAATTCCTTTCCTAATTGCTCAAATTCTGCATCCGTCATAGGAACAAAACCCCAATTACGTGCCCATGACTGATTGTAAATCTTTTTAACTCTCTCAACTTCCAAATCATAGTTCTTCAAATCAACTTTGCGAATGTGGATATCACCTTTTTCTATAATTTTCTCTACAACGCGAACTAATTTGGGGGGGAATTTGCTCCCCCCTGCGAAAATATCTGTATTTTGGGCATAGGCATGCAAATCCATGGCTTTTTGAAAACCCTGATCTTCAATATATCCAATGTACCTGCGAGGATTATACGTCATCAGAATTCGTGGTGCATCATCAAACCCGTCCACCAGCAATCCGCACTCTTCATTAGTCGAATACTGGGCCGGGCCGCGGATGGCGTCATAACCGCGTTCTCGAACCCATTTTTCAGCAGTCTCAAGGAGCAATTTAGCAGCTTCGGGATCATCGAGCACTTCAAAGAATCCAAAAAAGCCAATATTCTCTTTCTGGAAATCGTTATGGCGATGATTAATGAATGCAGCAATAGTTCCAACCAAATTATCACCACGCCTGGCCATGAAAAATTCCACATCGGCATGTTCAAAAAAGGCATGTTCATCTGGGTTGATGAAATGCAAACGCTCCGAGATAAGCGGCGGCACCCAGTAGGGATCACCCTGATAAACTTTCCATGGGAAAGAAACGAACGCTCGTCGATCTTCTATAGATTCCACGATTTGAATTGACAAGGGGTTCATGATTTCAAAGTTAGAGGTTGGAGAGTGGATGCGCTCATTTTCTCACTCAATAGATAGGATTATTATGATTTCATTATACTTCAATAATCTTAACAATTAAGCCATATTCCCAATTGATCGCCCCGAATATTTTCAGGGTAATTATAAAAAATGGCGATTGGAGCCAATCGATTTCGATAACACCGGCATGGTATCATTCCGCCATGGACGTCGCTTTCTACTTACCAGGTAGAGTGCCTGTTTACACTTTCTCATTATTGATTGCTTTCGGCTCAACTCTAGGCTTATTTTGGGTAGCTCAACAGATATCTCGCAAAGAAATTCGAGCTATTTTTTCAACTGGGATTTGGACTCTTTTTGGCGCCGCGATCGTAGGGCGAGCCCTATTCATTCTCGTTCATTGGGCATATTTCCGAATTTACCCGATAGAGATTCCACAAATCTGGTTAGGGGGCATATCATGGCCCGGGGCAGTTGCCGGGGGAATTCTCACTGTGGCAATATTCTCTGCTATCAACAAACAAAACTTCGCAGAAGTTCTCGATGCAATGATCCCCTTACTAACTACACTTACAGTCAGCGCATGGTTAGGGTGCTGGATCAATGGCTGTATTTACGGACCCGAGACGCATGCCTGGTGGGGTGTCCCCGCGCGAGATGAATGGGGAGAATTTGCCACACGCTGGCCTCTGCAAGCATTTGGCGCATTGCTATCGATTCTTATTGCTTTGGGAGTGGATCAGGCGCGGGATCGCGGCTGGTTGCCCGTCCCGGGGTTTGCCGCGGCACTTCAAACAGGCGGAATCGCGCTGACCTTGCTGTGGGCAGCCGCGTTGAGAGTTGATCCTGTTCCCCAATGGAGACATCTCGGCTTAGATACTTGGACAGCTTTAGGATTGCTATTCTTATCAATCACTGGGACAATAGTATTCCAATTAACCCAACCAACAAACAAACCATCTGATCAACCAACAAACTAGTGATTATGAAACAAACTCTTGCTCTCGCTCAAATCAATACCAAACTCGGTGATGTCGAAGCTAATCTCGAGAAGCACCTCAGATATGCCGATCAAGCTAAATCCGCTGGGGTTGATCTACTCATATTCCCAGAGCTCTCTCTGACGGGCTATGCGCTACAAGACATCGCTTCAACAGTTGCGCATCATCCTACCGAAAAAGACCCAATCTTTGCGTCTTTATTTGAAGCCAGTCAGGATCTTGATTTAGTAGTCGGCTTTGTTGATGAAGACAATCGTCATCGCTTCTACATCGCTGGGGCATATCTTTCTCAAGGCAAAGTACTCCACGTCCATCACAAAGTGTATCTGCCAACGTACGCCTTATTTGATGAAGGTCGCTTCTTCGCCTGGGGTGACAGCATTCAGGCTTTCGATACCCCTACCTGCCGCGCCGGGATCGCCATTTGTGAAGATTTCTGGCACGCTTCACCGCCCTATCTGTTATGGTTAGATGGCGCGGACATCTTGATCTTTACATCAGCCTCCCCAGGTCGAGGATTATCAATTGAACCAAAATTAGAATCCGCCCGCTGGGTAGAGCACATCAACCAGGCCTATGCCAGTTTGTTCACCAGTTTTACCGTCCATGCTAACCGCGTTGGCTTTGAAGATGGCCTGCATTTTTGGGGCGGCTCCACGGTTTATGATCCCAACGGTGAACTGTTAGTCAAGGGTCCCTACCATGAAGAAGCCCTCGTGACAGTCGAAATTGATCTTGATCAACTCCACCGTACCCGCGCTCGTTTACCGCTTCTCAGAGACGAACGTACTGCGCTGGTACAACGCGAGATGATGCGCATTGTAAGCAAACAGAGAGGCACACATCGATGACTGACCTAACGATAAACCCAAAACTTGCTCATACTATTCTGACAAAGTTCATCCATAGTGAGATCACCCGCACCGGATACAAACGCGCCGTGATTGGTCTCTCTGGTGGAATTGACTCCGCCTTAAGCTGCTTTCTAGCTGCAGATGCCCTCGGACCAGAGAATGTGCTTGCAGTCCGCATGCCGTACAAGTCATCATCCCAGGATTCTCTAGATCACGCCCAATTGGCAATCGACAAAACCGGTGTGCAATCACTGACAGTTCCGATCACCGAAATGGTTGATCCACTCTTCGAGCGCTTTCCCGATGCCAACGATATGCGCCGCGGCAATGTGATGGCACGCGCTCGCATGATCATCCTGTACGATCAGTCAGAAGCTTTCAACGGGTTAGTTGTTGGCACAGGCAATAAAACCGAGATCCTGTTGGGATACAGCACGCTCTATGGGGATTCAGCCTGCGCGCTGAACCCTATCGGTGACCTGTATAAAACTCAGGTTCGGCAACTTTCCAGGGATTTGGGCGTTCCAGAAGAAATCGTCAACAAACCCCCTTCGGCCGATTTGTGGGCTGGTCAAACCGATGAAGACGAACTCGGTTTTACATACCAAGAAGTCGACAAATTACTCTTTCTCCTTGTAGATGAAAGATACAGCCCCGATGAATGTGTCCAGGCAGGGTTTTCCCAAGAGTTTGTTGAAAAAGTCATCACACGCGTGCGGCGCAACCACTTCAAACGCATCTTACCCCCGATTGCTAAACTGACCAACCGCACTGTGGGTTACGATTTTCTCTATCTGAGAGATTGGGGAACTTAATCAGTTACTAGTTACCAGGGAGCCATTGTCACATCCTTTGCGAATACATCCAAACATTGACTACTGATTACTGACTACTGTCCACCAACCACTACCCACTGATTCATGCACATTCCTCCCGCATTACGCCACCGCCGATTCGCCCTCTTTTGGGTTGGGATCTTGCTTGCCTGGACAGGTAACCAATTCCTGATGTGGGCAGTTCCCTGGCAAATCAGCGGCTTCACGGATAGCCCACTTGCGCTTGGCAGCATCGGTTTGATAAGGCTTGCTCCAACGTTATTCGTTTCTCTATTCGCTGGCGTGATCGCCGACCGTTTCAGCCGGCGCAAAGTTGTTTTTGTGATGCAGAGCGTGATGGGGAGCACTGCCCTGATCTTAGCGTTGCTCACATTGACCAAAACCATCCAGCTCTGGCACATCTATACTTTGCTTGCAATCCATGCCACTGCTTTTGTCGTCGACTTACCCGCCCGCTATTCATTGACACCCAACCTGGTCCCCAAATCGGTATTACCTAACGCATTGAGCCTGGAAATGATCGCTTTTCAAATCGGCGGCATTTTTGGGCCGATTGTCAATGGCATTGTCATCAATCAATGGGGCGAATTCGGTTCCTACATGATCTCAGCCGCGCTCTTCGCCTCAATGCCCATTGCGATGCTCTTAATTGGATCTGTGCAACAAGATTCGCTCCAAAGAAACAGTGCTGGCCTGGATTGGGGAGCTATTCGAGATGGTGTTCTATTTACGTTCAAACAACCCATAATTTTGTCTTGCATGTTGATCGATTTCTTGGCGACTTTACTGACACGTTTTGATTCGCTCTTACCCTATTTTGCTCGGCAAGTTCTCGATGTGGAAGAATTTGCCTATGGATTGCTCACTGCTGCACCCATGATAGGCGCCGCGCTGGCAGGGATTTTTATCTCCCAATTAAGAGTGATCCGTCACCAAGGGGTACTGGTTCTCGGTGCAACTGCAATCATGGGCATTGCTGCGATTGTGTTTGGCTTTTCACGCTTCTTTTGGGTTTCCCTGATTGCATTGATGTTTGCTGGTGCAAGTGACTCGGTCAGCTCTATCCTGCGCAGCGCCATCCGTCAACTACACACCCCAGACAAATTGCGCGGACGCATGATCAGTGTCAACCAAATATTTTTCATGGGTGGGCCGTATCTTGGGGATGTTAAATCGGGATTCCTTGGCGGACTGATTGGTGTCCCCCTGGCTGTTGCCCTCGGTGGAATCGCTTGTATTTTTTCTGTGGGGTGGGTGGGGTCAAAATGGCCCCAGTTGCGAGATTATCAAGGGGATGAACACAAATAGCTCAGTCATATTTAGATGACATTTTCACTCCCCAAAATCACACCCGAGTATGGGGCAAGTGATCTTCCATCATATTTTCCAATCACATCCATACCAACTGTAAACATAGTTTGATCCAACCCTGTTTGATATCGGAACGCCGCAGCCTGATTCCCAAAGTTAATCACGACTAAAACCGAATCACCTTCAAAATCGCGGCGATAAATCAGCAAGTTTTTCTCTGCCGGAATTTCGTCCATCAGTTGAAGTGATCCCTCTCGCAATGCCCTAATTTGGCGTCGCAGATGCAGTAACTCCCGATAAACCCGCAAGAGTGAGTCAGCCTCATTTAATTGAGAAGTTACATTGACTTTGCGATAATTCTCATGTACAGGCAGCCAGGTGTGAGCACTATCATCACAAAAGCCTGCATTTGCGCTGTCATCCCACTGCATGGGCGTGCGGCAGCCATCACGGTTGACGTAAATATCTAAAGCGTTCACTAAAAATTGGGGTGCCCACTTGTAACGTTGTCCAATTGGATCCAGTGCATTTTTGGCTGGCATAAAGACTTCGCTCATGCCGATTTCTTCGCCGTAATATGTCACTGGGACTCCGCGCACTGTAAATTAAAACAGCGCCAAAAGTTTCGCAATTCTCGGGTCATCACCAACTTTCGAGATTATCCGTTTTTGGTCGTGGTTGCCGAAAACGTACACGGGCATGAGAGGCGCTGGGTATTGCTCTTCGTGATGCCGAATAACTTCTCGTAAGAATTTCGCAGACGGTTTGGTTTTGAGCAGTTCCCAAAGGAAAACCAAGTTAAGGCCATCTTGATTGGCGCCCAGGTATTGTTTGAGAATTTCATCGCTGCCAAAAACTTCACCAACCAACATTTTTTCTGGCGAATATTCTTTCGCCAACGCACGCAAAGATTTCGCCAACTGGAAAGTTTCTGGCTGATGAACTTGATACTTCCATTTCTGGAAAAATCCCGCTTCATCATTGTGTGGGATGAAGTGAAGCGAAAAGGGGTTATCCCGCTGCTGCTCGTCCTTATAAACCGAATGGAAGATATCCAGTCGGAAACCGTCTACACCTTGGTCAAGCCAATACTTGGCCACGCCCAACATCGTTTCTCTGACTTCAGGATTTCGATAGTTGAGATCAGGTTGGAAAGGTAAAAAACTGGCATAGTAATATTGCCCGGTTCTATCATCAAAATGCCAGCCTGAGCCACCCGGCATTGCTTTCCAATTGTTAGGGGGGCGCGTCCCTTTTCCGTCGCGCCAGATGTACCAATCTCTCTTGGGATTATCGCGACTGCTCCTAGACTTCTGGAACCAGGGGTGATCGGCGGAAGTGTGGTTCATTACTAGATCAAAGAGGATGCGCATTCCCCGGGCATGGATCCCCTCGATTAATGCTTGCACATCGTCAAGGTTTCCATACTCTGGAGCGGCATCAAAATAATCGCTGACATCGTAGCCAAAATCTTCTTGAGGGCTGCCAAAAAATGGCGAAATCCAGATCGTCTCGAAACCCAAATCCTGGATATAGTCCAGCTTAGATATGATCCCTTTTAGATCGCCAATACCATCTTCATTGGAATCTTTGAAAGAGCGGGGATAGATTTGATATATCGTTGTGGTTTGCCACCAGGGGAGTTTATTTGTCATAGTTGTTCAAAGATTTCGAGGCGATATTCATATTTTATCTACCGGGGTAGCAGCCCATCCGCGATGGGCGTATTTCACTCCAGACCCTAAGGGTTTTCGCGAAGCACTCCGAGCGAAGCAAAGGAGCAGAAAATCCTTAGGATCTTTGTAATCAGGACTGCAGTTGCTCCCACTCGGCGATCAGGGCATGCATCTCGTTTTGAATTTCGACATAGTCATCACCCAGCCGCTGAACATCGGTGGAGTCTTCAGGGGGATTCTCAAGCTGGAGGCTGATTGCAGCCATCTGAGACTCTAATTCTTCAACACGCTTTTCGATCTCTTCCACCCTTCTTTGTCGGCGACGCTGCTCGGCCTGTTGACGATTCTTGGCAGATCGCGCTTCTCGGTAGGAATCCCCATTGGTGGGCATCGAACCAGCACTGAGGGAGTCAGGCGCGTCAATCTTCTCTTTATTGAGGCGATATTCGCTGTATGCGCCTCGGAATATATTCAGGTTGGTGCCATCTTTGTCAATTTCCCATATTTGTGTGCCCAGGGCATCGATCAAATAACGGTCGTGTGATACCAATATCGTCGTGCCTTTAAAATCATCTAGGACAGCCTGCAGCACCTCTTGGGCAGGGATATCGAGATGATTGGTTGGTTCGTCAAGCAGCAGGAAATTAGCATCACTTAAGGCTAACTTAGCCAGGGCTAATCGGCCGCGCTCGCCACCTGAAAGAATTGCCACCTTTTTGAACACATCTTCGCGTGTAAAGAGATAGCGCGCCAAATAGCTGCGAATCTCAGCAACGAACATATTGGATACTGTTTCGATTTCCTCGACGAGCGTATTCTCTGGGTTGAGTTCTTCATGCGCTTGCGCAAAATAGCCCAAATCTAAACTGGCACCCAGATCAACCTCTCCGCTGAGAGGCTGCAATTGGCCAAGAATCGTTTTCAAAAAGGTAGTCTTCCCTGCCCCATTGGGGCCAATCAACGCGGCGCACTCCAGGCGGCGCAGAATAATGTCTGGAGATTTGAAGAGAGAATTTCCTGGATAGCCGACTTCCAAGTCATAGGTTCGCAGCACCAGTTCACCACTTCGCTTGCGCGCATTCAGATCAAGTTTGAGCTGCTCTGGACGCTGCAGTGGATTGCGCAAACGCTTAATGGCAGCATGCGCTTGATCGACGTTCATGATGCTCTTGGTCGTAATTACATCCTCGGAGATCTGGCTCCAAGTTTTGCCCCGCATGGCATCGAGGCCAATCTGATCAATGGCTTGAAGCTGACGACTGAGACGCTTGAGCCGCCCCTTGGCGCTGGACACATTCTGCCCAGCGATATTGCGCTTAATATAGTCAAGTTCTTTTTCTAAGCGCAGTTTTTCGGCATCGAACGTTTTCGAGCGGCGCTCCCAACGCTCCTGGCGTTGCTGTAAATAATGTGTATAGTTGCCCCGGTAAGTTTCGCAACCAGCCTTACTCATTTCCCAAATGTGGTTGCAAACTCGATCCAAGAAGTAACGATCGTGAGAGACGATTAAGGCTGCCCCATCCCAATCTTTGAGATAACTCTCCAGCCACTCCACCGCCTGGATATCGAGGTGATTTGTGGGCTCATCGAGGATCAGAAGCGTTGGCGCCTCGAGCAGCAGACGGGCTAGCAGCGCGCGCGTGCGCTGACCCCCTGAGAGATGCTCCAAGGGCATATGGAATTCTTCATCGGCAAACCCCAAACCTGTCAGCACCTGGCGGATGCGAGTTTCGTAGGTATATCCCCCTGCATGTTCAAACTTCTCTTGCAATGCACCATAACGTTCCAGGACTTCGTCAGCCGCATCGGGTTCACTCATTTGCGCTTCCAGGCGCGCCAGTTCCTCTTCACGGGCTCGCAGAGCTGCAAAAGGTTGCGTACACTCTTCCCATAGCGTGCGATCGGATTCAAGCACCGATTCCTGCGGCAAATACCCCATGGTCAGGCCGCGCGCCCGATGAACTTCTCCGGATGATGGCGATTCTCTTCCAGCAATAATCCGCAAAAATGTCGTCTTACCGATTCCATTTGGGCCGACCAATGCCACTCGATCACCATGAGGAATACTTAAGCTAAGGCCTGCAAAGATATCGACAGGGTCAAAGGATTTTCCTAGGTTGTGTGTGGTAACAAGAGACATAAATCGTTAAGAATTCTCGAATACCCTTCAAGATGCTGAAGTGCTCTTCGAGGATTCATCCAATATCAGGTGAAAGTGCAGCTGGGGAACTTCTTGATAAGCTCCAGCGTTTAGGATAAGTCTATGCCCAAATCTGTTTGGGTGCCCAGATCTATTTGGGTCTAAATCTCTAGCCAATTTTCGAGCCGTATGCATGACTTCAAGCAATATCCCGTAGTTTTTTTTAGTAATCTCATTGATCCCAGAGATATACTTCTTTGGTATCAACAGAATATGGACGGGATAACTTGGCCGAGGGTGATGAAATGCAATCAGTTGATCGCTCTCAGCAACCTTTTTGATCGGCAACAGGAAACTGCAATGAGCCAAGCACCAAGTAAATGCCCATGAACCAACTTTCGTTTGAACAAATTTGTAAAATATCATCATTGGCACAAGGATTGCATCCTCTCAATAAGCAGCCTGGCGGCATAATTTTACCCCATCGAGGGGGTGCTGAATGTCCCTTTTTGGTCGCAGAACCCCTTCTCTTGAATTTAAGCACCCCATGATATAATCGCACGTCTAACGATACGAAAAATTGAACGTAAAGCTGTGAATTTTTTGGATAAACAGCACAAGAAGTATAAATATGACCGAACAGAATCAACCAAAAAAACAAATTAATGTGCTCAAAGTTGGTATTTGGGTTGTGCTGGCAATCGTTGGGGTAGTGATTGCAGTCATCACAAATAACTTGGTGAGTAATATTGTGGCTTCATGGAGCCTAACTTCTTTGCCCGGTGCTGCCATTGTTGAACCAACACCAATCCCCCTGGAAGAACAATTTGGTGAAAATGCACCAGCTGAGGCTGCCCCTGCAACTGATTTATCCACATCGCCTAGTGGGCCCCAGGCAGAGCTCTGGGATGGAGCCAGCCGTGTGAACGTTTTGATCATTGGACTGGATCTAAACGATTGGCGGGGAGGCAACGATGCGCCTCTCTCCGATACGATGATTCTCTTGACACTTGATCCGCTTTCTAAAACGGCAGGCATGCTTTCGATCCCGCGCGATTTGTGGGTCAGCATCCCGGGATTCGATAATGGCAAGATCAATACGGCCTATCAATTGGGTGAGGCCTATAAACTCCCCAACGGCGGTGCTGGATTAGCCATGCAAACTGTCGAAAAGCTTCTTGGTGTACCCATCCAGTATTACGCGCAGATTGACTTCGAGGCATTTGTATATTTTGTCGATCAACTGGAGGGTGTCAAAATCAATGTGCCTAATGAAATCATGGTTGATATCTATGATGACCCCTACGGCAAAATCATGATCCGCACAGGCATCCAAACCCTATCTGGGGAGTATGCCCTGGCGTATGCCAGAGCCCGCAACTCTCGAGGGGGCGATTTTGACCGGTCTGCTCGCCAGCAGCAAGTCATTATGGGCATCCGTCAACGTATCCTGGAGTTTGATGTTCTTCCCAGCCTTATTCAAAATGCTCCGGATATTTATCAAAACATCTCGAACAGTATCAACACAAACCTGACCTTAGATCAGGTCATCAAGCTTGCTCGACTGGCGTTAGAAATCGATACCCAAGATATCAAAAGCGGCATCATTGCGCCCCCAAATCAGGTATCTCTGGGTAGATCCCCCGATGGGCTTGAAATTCTCAAACCAATTCCCGATCAAATCCGCATCCTGCGTGATGAAATCTTTGCAAACGTGCAATCAGCTGGTCCCTTAGATTATGAAGGAAAAACCACTTTTGATTTGTTTATCGAAGAAGGAGCCAGCATCAAAATTTTGAATGGTACTAGCGTTCCTGGATTAGGCACCCGAACCGGGGAATACCTGCAAAGCCTGGGAGCAAACGTCACCATAGTGGGGGATGCAGATGGAAGTGGCTATAGCAGCTCAAGCGTCTATGACTATACTGGCAATCCCTACACCTTACAATATGCAGCAGAGTTATTTGGAATGAACCAGTTCAACATTCATGGCCGCTACGACAACGAAAGCGAAGTGGATGTAACAATTATCTTGGGTGCGACTTGGGCCAACAATAATCCCATGCCATAGATTTTCTCCTTGATGGGGATGGTTTATCTTGCCATCAAGGGGACCTTTTCTACCATGCACAACTCCCCACCGCCATCCAATAATAAACCATCAATTCCCAAGCATTGGATGTTTTGGGCTTTGGCTGCTGCTCTGATCATTTCATTAGTCATCACAATCAATTTGATCTATTCAACTGCCAAAGATGCTTTCTATGTCCCCTTACCAGATCAAGTAATCGTCGAAGAAAATAGTGAAGATAATTCCGAGAACCAAATCGACCAAAGTATCTTCAGTGAACTAAGTGATCCTTTACAACGTCGAAGCGGTCCACGGGGGCAAGATTGGGACGGAAAAAGCACCATTAATGTGCTTATAATGGGGATAGATGATCGCCTTTATGATCCTGTGGGCGGTCCACCAAGGACAGACACTTTGATCCTGGCAACGATGAATCCGGAAACAAAAACCGCTGGATTGCTATCATTGCCGCGCGATTTGTGGGTGGAAATCCCAGGACAAGGTGAGGGAAAAATCAACCAGGCTTATTTCTTTGGAGAATCCCAAGGGGTTAGTGGTGGGGGTGCAGGACTCGCCATAGAAACAGTCGAAAGGTTTTTGGATGTCGATATTCCATTTTATGTTCAAATAAACTTCCATACCTTTATCCAACTCATTGATGAGATTGGTGGGGTCAAGATTGATGTCCCTGAAAAAATCATGGTCGACTTGAGGAAGGGCAATGTCAAGACACTAGAGCCTGGCGTACAAACACTGCCTGGAGATATCACTCTGGCTTACGTTAGGGTGCGCAATACTCCCGGAGGCGATTTTGCCCGAGCACAACGTCAACAGCAAGTGCTGCTTGGAATCTTCGAACGACTGACCGATTTCAACCTGATGCCGCAGCTAATTAATAACGCCCCCAGCCTGTATAAAACTGTCTCTGGCGGAGTCAATACCAACCTGACCCTGGCTCAAATTGCCAAACTTGCTCAATTTACCTACACTCTTCCCAGGGAGAATATCCAACACCTTACCATTGGACAGGACCATGTTGTTGCCGGTTTTTCTTACAATGGTATGTATATCCTCTCCCCGATACCCGAACAGATTGAATATCTCAAAGACGAGCTTTTCAATGCACAACCATTGGTTAGCAACCCAACCCCCCGTCCAGCTTCAACTGCCACATCCAATGTGACCGCTACAGCCACAGAGGAACCATCATTAGTCGAAGAGATTTTCACCGAAGATGATAAAACTGAAACTCATCCCACCACAGCCCCCCCTGAGGAAGGCGCCAGCGTTGGCATCCTCAATGGAAGTGGAGAAGAAGGTTTAGCCGGAAGAACCGCCGAATTTCTCAAAGCACATGGCGTTCGAGTGATCGAGATTGGCACCGCCAGCGATATCTACGAAACATCCACTTTCAAGGATTATTCTGGAAACTCAGAACTCATCTCAGAGATATCCAGCATTTTGGGACTCCCCGAATACAAGCTGTACAGCAGCTACGACCCTGACACCAATGTAGATTTGCTGCTCACCTTAGGGAAAGATTGGGCAGAAATCGAATCAATTCCTTAGTTTAGCAACCTGACAGTTTCAAATTTTGGACGCAGATCAACGCTGAAGTGATCTAAATTCTAGGGGAAAATCATGAAAATCAGCGTCCAATAAACAAGTGTCGGGTAACTAATCCCTAAATAATAAAAGATAATATCCCGGGTCTCTAGGAATCGCCGTGGCCCCGGCGTCAACATTTGGGGGTAGGGGGCGTGC
>CAYQQX010000061.1:0-23104 GCA_964419495.1 uncultured Anaerolineales bacterium | reverse complement strand
GAAGAGTTTTGAACTCTCCGCATCACAACACGTTAAGCTACTAAGAGCTTACGGTGGATGCCTTGGCGTCAAATGCCGATGAAGGACGTGGGACACTGCGATAAGCCTCGGGAAGCCGTGAACAGGCGTCGATCCGGGGATTTCCGAATGGGGAAACCCGCTGTAGCGAACCTACAGCATCTCCTTGCTGAATATATAGGCTTGGAGAAGGTAACCTGGGGAACTGAAACATCTTAGTACCCAGAGGAAAAGAGATTATTCCCTTAGTAGTGGCGAGCGAACGGGGAACAGCCCAAACCAACTGCTTCGGTAGTTGGGGTTGTGGGCCTGACATATAGGAGTTACAAATCGATCTGTTAGCAGAAAGGTGTGGGAAAGCCTGCCGTAGAGGGTGATAGCCCCGTATGCGAAAACGGATTGACTCCTGTCAGGTTCCAGAGTACCACCGGGCACGCTAATCCGGTGGGAAGCTGGGGAGACCACTCTCCAAGGCTAAATACATTTGACGACCGATAGTGAACAAGTACCGTGAGGGAAAGGTGAAAAGCACCCCGGTGAGGGGAGTGAAATAGAACCTGAAACCGTAAGCTTACAAACCGTCGGAGGGCTAATAGTGGGTCTGTGCGCCAGTGAAAGCTGGCTGCGCGCCGCTACGCCTGACGGCGTGCCTTTTGGAGAATGAGCCTGCGAGTTAATCTCTGTGGCAAGGTTAAGGGAGTGACACCCGAAGCCGGAGCGAAAGCGAGTCTGAATAGGGCGTATAGTTGCAGGGATTAGACACGAAACCTGGTGAGCTACTCATGGCCAGGGTGAAGCGAGTTTAAACGCTCGTGGAGGCCCGAACCTTTAGCAGCTGCAAATGCTTGGGATGAGCTGTGAGTAGAGGTGATATGCCAAACGAACCAGGAGATAGCTTGTTCTCCCCGAAATAGCTTTAGGGCTAGCGCCAAAAGTTAAGTACCGGAGGTAGAGCACTGGATGGGCTAGGGGCCTTATCGGTTACCGAACCTAACCAAACTCCGAATGCCGGTACTCCAGATTTTGGTAGTTGGACTATGGGAGATGAGTTTCATAGTCGAGAGGGAAAGAGCCCAGACCATCGGCTAAGGTCCTTAAATATAGACTAAGTGGGAAACGATGTGGAACTACTGAGACAACCAGGAGGTTTGCTTAGAAGCAGCCATCCTTTAAAGAGTGCGTAACAGCTCACTGGTCAAGTGGTTCTGCGCGGAAAATTTAACGGGGCTAAGTCTATTACCGAAGCCATGGGTCCTAGCATTAGCTAGGGCGGTAGGGGAGCGTTCTGTCAGCAGTGAAGGTCGATCGAAAGGACGGCTGGAGCGGGCAGAAGTGAGAATGCAGGCATGAGTAGCGTAAAACATGTGAGAACCATGTTCACCGTAAGTCTAAGGTTTCCGACGGCAGGTCAATCCGCGTCGGGTTAGTCGGTCCTTAGCCGAGGCCGAGAGGCGTAGGCGATGGATATCCGGTCAACATTCCGGAACCACTTGATTTGAGCGATGAGGGGACGCAACGAGGTAGGCCAGCCTGTTATTGGATTCAGGTGTAAGTGTGTAGGCGATGATGTCCGTAGGAAAATCCGCGGACTGAGCTGAGGCACGAATGCGAGCCCATGAGGCGGAAGTGGTTGAGCCTTGTTGCCGAGAAAAGCCTCTAAGTGATGATTTTCAAGTGACCGTACCGCAAACCGACACTGGTAGACGGGTAGAGTATACCAAGGTGAACGGGAGAACCCTCGTTAAGGAACTCGGCAAATTAGCCCCGTAACTTCGGGAGAAGGGGTGCCTTCTGACGTGAAAGGTAAACATCTGGAGCGTTAGGAGGTCGCAGCGAACAGGCTCTAATGACTGGTTAACAAAACCACAGGTCTCTGCTAAGTCGTAAGACGATGTATAGGGGCTGACGCCTGCCCGGTGCCAGAAGGTCAAAGGGAGGGGTTAGCTTTCTTCGGAAAGCGAAGCTCTGAACTCAAGCCCTGGTGAACGGCGGCCGTAACTATAACGGTCCTAAGGTAGCGAAATTCCTTGTCGGGTAAGTTCCGACCCGCACGAATGGCGTAACAATTGGAGCACTGTCTCAACGAGGGACCCGGTGAAATTGAAGTACGTGTAAAGATGCACGTTACCCGCAGCAGGACAAAAAGACCCCGTGGAGCTTTACTGTATCCTGGCATTGTGTTTGGTTATGATCTGTGTAGGATAGGTGGGAGGCTTTGAAGCTGGCGCGCTAGCGTCGGTGGAGCCATCGGTGAAATACCACCCTGATCATATCTAGGCCCTAACCCCACACCATTATCTGGGTGGGGGACCGTGTCAGGTGGACAGTTTGACTGGGGTGGTCGCCTCCTAAAGAGTAACGGAGGCGCCCAAAGGTTCCCTCAGGCTGAATGGCAACCAGCCGGAGAGTGTAAAGGCACAAGGGAGCTTGACTGTGAGACATACGCGTCGAGCAGATACGAAAGTAGGGCTTAGTGATCCCACGGTACCGAGTGGAAGGGCCGTGGCTTACCGGATAAAAGCTACCCCGGGGATAACAGGCTAGTCTGGTCCAAGAGTCCACATCGACGACCAGGCTCGGCACCTCGATGTCGGCTCATCGCATCCTGGGGCTGGATAAGGTCCCAAGGGTTGGGCTGTTCGCCCATTAAAGCGGTACGCGAGCTGGGTTCAGACCGTCGTGAGACAGGTCGGTCTCTATCCGCTGTGGGCGTAAGGGATTTGAAGGGAGCTGCTCCTAGTACGAGAGGACCGGAGTGGACAGACCTCTGGTGTGCCAGTTGTACCGCCAGGTGCATTGCTGGGTAGCTACGTCTGGCAGGGATAACCGCTGAAAGCATCTAAGCGGGAAGCTCGCCCTAAGATAAGATCCCTCGTCACGTTAAGTGAGTAAGACCGCAGGAAGACTACCTGCTTGATAGGCAACATGTGTAAGCACAGCAATGTGTTCAGCTTAGTTGTACTAATGGTCGAGGGCTTAACATAGTGATGCGGAGAACTCAGAACTTTTCTAAACTTGTGAAATATCTCAACAATATTCTTTAGTAGTGTTAACAACTCGTGAACAAAGTCTCTTTGGTGATTTTAGCGGCGGAGGTACACCCGGTCACATACCGAACCCGGCAGTAAAGCCCGTCAGCGCCGATGGTACTTGGGGGGCAGCCCCCTGGGAGAGTAGGTCATCGCCAACGAGACTTTTTTCTATATCTCGAAGAAGAAATCGATTGTTCTTTGAGAATCTTCCTAGACAGATACAGGAATCTGACCATCTTCTTGGGGATTTCAAAGATGTATATCATTTCTTTAATCTCTCGAACAAAGGTGGTGAGGGTTTTGCCGACGGTCGAACTACGTCCGAATGAGTCACAAGAACAATTACTCCGACGCTTTCGTAAGAAAGTTGCTAAAAGCGGTGTGCTGAGTGCTGTACGACGCAAGCGCTGGCATGTTTCTAAGAGTGAATTGCGACGCATTCAAAGGAAAAAGGCTATTCGTCGCCGTAAACGAATTTTGCGTTCGAAGCGACAGAAGAACTAACCTGAACCTCATATAGAATAATCATATCAGTGACTTTCAAGTTGAAAGTCACTGTTGCTTTAACCAAATAACATGAGCCCCCCAGATTTAAGAAATGTATAGATTTCAGGTGGAAAATCACTCCCGGCACTCCTGTGCCGGGGCAGCGAGAGAGTGCAATGAACCCACTCTCTCGCTAAAGTCGCAAAAATAGGGTTCCAGCGGCGTTTTGCGCCGCTGGAACCCTATTTTTGCGTAAATATCTCCCCTTCCCAGTTCCATAGAAATGGGGAAGGGGAGACGCGAAGCGGAGGGATGGGGATAAAAAATATGACACACCTAGAACATTAAATTCGGGGTGTGTCATGTTTACTTACCTGATCGAAAAAATGTTTTTAGTAGGAACCGAGCACTTTCATGTAATTTGCACGTTCGAAAGCGGCGTCATTGCCACTGGATTCCTGACTGAGGCTGCCTTGCATCTGCTGTATAGATTCATACTCATGTTCGACCATCCAGGCTTCGAGATCACCAAGGAGTTGGCTCGCATACTTTACCCCATTCTTGAGTAAAGCAGAAGCTGACATAGCAACCTTGGCGCCAGCCATCATAGCTTTGAGCATGTCTTCAGCGGTGTGGACACCACTAGTTAGGGCAAAGTCGACGGGGACACGTCCTTGAAGAATGGCGATCCACCTCAGGGGTAGTAACAGCTCGTCCGAGGCACTCAACACCAAATTAGGGACGACTTCCAGCTCTTCCAGGTCGAAATCAGGCTGGTAAAAGCGATTGAAAAGCACCAATCCGTCGGCTCCTGCCTGAGCCAGTTTTTGTGCAAAGTTAGGTATCGCAGTTACAAATGGGCTAAGCTTCACAGCCAAGGGGATGCTGATCTTTGAACTGACATCGTTTACCGTTGAAAGGTAAGCCGCTTCGAGTTCGTTACCATTGATTGCGGTATCGGTGGGTAAATAATAAAGATTAAGTTCCAATGCATCAGCACCAGCTGCCTGAATCTTTTCTGCATAGTCGATCCAACCACCACTCGAGACGCCATTTAGGCTACCAATAATGGGAATGTCAACTGCACCTTTTATGTTGGCGATATGCTCAACATACTTTTCGGGTCCCAGACTGTATTTGCCGATATCAGGTAGGTGCGTCATGGCTTCAGCAAAGCTTTCCGTATCGCGGCTCAGGAAGTGATCGAGCTCGAGACTCTCGCTTACGATTTGTTCCTCGAAGAGAGAATACACTACAATGGCAGAAACACCAGCCTCTTCAAGCTGGCGAACAGTTTCGACTTTCTCTGAAAGAGGGGATGCGGAAGCTACGAGGGGATTTTTGAGTTCCAGGCCAAGATATTTGGTAGATAGATCCGTCATAATTTGCTCCTCTGGAAAACGTAAAAGGAGCCAGGGATAGCTCCCCAGCTCCTATATCAAATTGTGTTTACTCTTCTTTGCCGCCGTTGCCGTTATAACGAATGGAGGCCATTTGCTTGTACATCGCCCAACGGGAGTCGATCTCCTCTTGGGCATAAGCCATAAGTTGTTCGGCGCGGGCCTCATCACTGTGAGCCAGCATGCTGAAGCGCGTTTCTGAATAGGCCGCCTCCTTGAAAGGTATGCTGGGATCTTTGGAGTCTAAAGTCAGAGGATTTTTGCCTGCGTCGGCCAAATTCGGGTTATAGCGGAAAAGCGGCCATAGACCTGATTTGACAACCAAATCTTGGTGTGCAAGACCTTCACTTAGTTCGAAGCCGTGGTTGATACAGGGGCTGTAAGCCAGGATCAGTGACGGGCCATCGAAGGCATCGGCTTCGCGGAATGCCCGTAAGGTTTGCATATCGCTGGAGCCCATGGCCACTTGAGCGACGTAGATATAGCCATATGACATGGCGATCATGCCTAAATCTTTGCGGGGGATTGCTTTGCCATTGGCAGCGAATTTCGCGACAGCACCGATGGGCGTGGCTTTGGATGACTGACCACCCGTGTTTGAGTAAACCTGGGTGTCGAGCACCAGCACGTTGACGTTGCGACCAGAGGCCAATACGTGATCGAGGCCGCCGTAGCCGATATCGTATGCCCAACCATCGCCACCAACGATCCAAACACTTTTCTTGACTAATATATCAGCCAGACTGAGTAGATCTTTCGCCTTTGGATCTTTGTCACCTTTGAGTTTCTTCTTCAGTTGTTCCACACGCTCTCGCTGAGCCTGAATTCCGGCTTCATCGGACATATCTGCGCTGAGCAATTCATCTACCAGTTTCTGGCCCAGTTTCTTAGCCAGTTGAGGGAGAAGTTCGCGTGCATATTCGTTCTGTTTATCGAAGGTCAGGCGCATACCCAAACCAAATTCGGCATTATCTTCGAAAAGTGAGTTGGACCATGCTGGGCCGCGGCCGTCTTTGTTTACAGTGTAGGGATGCGTGGGCAAATTCCCACCGTAGATGCTGGAGCAGCCAGTGGCATTGGCGATGATCATGCGGTCGCCAAAAAGTTGGCTGGCTAGTTTCACGTAGGGAGTTTCGCCACATCCTGTGCAGGCCCCAGAGAACTCAAAGAGGGGTTGCAACAGTTGAGAATTCTTGATGTTCTTGGGTTCGACCTTAGTGCGATCGACTTCCGGGATGGAAAGGAAGAAGTCCCAGTTTTCAACTTCCTGATCACGAATGGGCAGTTGATCGGCCATATTCAGTGCCTTGCGTTTGGGTTGAGATTTGTCCTTTGCGGGGCAAACCTGAACACAGAGTTGGCAGCCGGTGCAATCTTCAGGAGCAACCTGAATAGTGTATTCCCATCCGGGGAATTCTTTGAATTTACCTTCGATGTGTTTGAAGGTTTCGGGAGCTTTTTTCAGTAAGGTGGGATCGTACACTTTCTGGCGAATGACAGCATGGGGGCAGACGAAAACACATTTGCCACAGCGAATACAAAGACCCTCTTCCCAAACTGGGATGTCCAGAGAAATATTGCGTTTTTCCCATTGGGTGGTGGCAACCGGGTAGGTGCCATCAATGGGCATGGCGCTGACGGGAAGGCTGTCACCATCTCCGGCAATAATTGTACCAACGACCTCGCGCACGAACTCAGGGGCCTGGTCGGGGACAGGTTTACGCATGCTCAATTTGCTGGAAACCTTATCGGGTACCTCAACTTTGTGCAAGTGAGCTAAGGCTTGATCTACAGCTGCGAAGTTCTTTTGAACGACAGCTTCACCGCGCTTGCCGTAAGTTTTCTTAATCGAGTCTTTGATCGATGCGATGGCTTCGTCTTGGGGTAATACACCACTGATATAGAAGAAAGCCGTCTGCATGATGGTGTTGATACGGCGTCCCATACCCGCGGCTTCGGCCACCTCGTAGGCATCGAGGATGTAGAACTGCAAATCTTTTTCGATGATCGCAGCCTGAACTTCCTTGGGCAAATTGTCCCAGATTTCATCGGGGCCGAAGATGCTGTTGAGCAGGAAGACTGCGCCGGGTTGAGCATATTTGAGCATATTGATCTGCTCGAGGAAATTGAATTGGTGACAGGCAACAAAATTTGCCTGATCAATCAGATATGGTGCATGAATGGGATCAGGACCGAACCGCAGGTGAGAAATGGTCTTGGCACCTGATTTTTTCGAGTCGTAGACAAAGTACCCTTGAGCGTAGTTCTCAGTTTCTTCACCGATGATTTTGATTGAGTTTTTGTTGGCACCCACAGTTCCGTCTGCGCCCAGCCCGAAGAAAATTGCCCTCACGGTATCTTCACCTTCGATGGAGAAGGTGGGATCGTACTCGATGCTAGTATTTGAAACGTCGTCATTGATACCCACTGTGAAATGATTCTTGGGCTTATCCTTGGCCATATCATCATAGATACCCTTTACCATGGCAGGCGTGAACTCTTTCGATGAAAGACCGTAGCGGCCACCGACAATTCTGGGGGCCGTCTCGAAGGGTGCGATGTCTTCAACCATGGCCTCATTCACCGCAGTGATTACATCTTGGTAAAGAGGTTCACCAGCAGCGCCTGGTTCTTTGGTGCGGTCGAGTACCGATAAAATTTTCGCACTGGCAGGAATAGCTTGGACGAAATCATTGACTGAGAAGGGGCGGAATAAACGAACCTTGAGCACGCCAACTTTTTCGCCGTTTGTATTCAGGGCTTTAGCAGTTTCTTCAACAGTCTCACCACCAGCGCCGATGACAACGATCACGCGTTCAGCATCCGGCGCGCCTTCGTATTGATAAATTTGGTATTGTCGACCCGTCAATTCAGCGAATTGATTCATGTACTTCTGAACGATGGCAGGAGCTGCTTCATAGTAGGGATTAACAGTCTCACGTGCCTGGAAGAACACATCAGGGTTTTGTGCAGTGCCGCGGATCACGGGATGATCTGGGGATAGTGCACGAGCTCTGTGAGCGTGGATGAATTCATCGTTGATCATTGCCTGGATGACATCATCGGGAATCATTTCGATCTTGCTGACTTCATGTGAAATGCGGAAGCCCTCGAAGAAATGCAAGAAAGGCACGCGTGCTTCTAGCGTGGCTGCTTGTGCGATCAGCGCGAAGTCATGCGCCTCTTGTACAGAGCCAGATCCTAGCAAAGCCCAACCCGTAGAACGAGTAGCCATCACATCAGAGTGGTCCCCAAAAATGGATAGCGCCTGGGCAGCAACGGAGCGCGCCGAGACATGGAACACCGCTGAGGTCAACTCGCCAGCAATTTTGTACATGTTGGGGATCATCAAAAGAAGGCCCTGTGATGCCGTAAAGGTAGTCGTTAAAGCACCAGTTTGCAGTGCACCATGAACAGCACCCGCTGCGCCACCCTCAGCCTGCATTTCAATCACTTCAGGGACTGTTCCCCAAATATTCTTGTATCCTAAGGCGGACCATGCATCCGCATGTTCACCCATGTTGGAAGAAGGTGTGATCGGATAAATAGCGATCACTTCATTTGTCTTGTGGGCAACTGTGGCGACAGCCTCGTTCCCGTCGAGCGTTTTTATGGTTTTTGCCATGATGTGTCTCTCCAGTTGGCTATAAAAATTTTCGCCAAAAAGGCGGTTTTGTTAGATTAAGTACATTGTGGAACGGGTCTCTAGGAATCGCCGTGGTAAGGTTCCACATTTGGGGGTAGGGGGCGTGCGGAGCACGCCCCCTACCCCCAAATGTGAGGTCTCTCACGGGAATTCCCATAGAACGTGTGGAACCGGTTTCATTCCAACTTAAAAGTTTAGTAGAATGAGTACTTTGGAGCTAGTTATATTAGACATATAAAAGCCTGAGACCTGTCATTATTCAGACAAAGTTAGTTGCGATTGTTGGAAATATAATTATAGTCTGGGAAAATCATCAGTATTGACCCCCTCCAACCATTGCATTAAAATCCAATCTTCTTCTTGAAAGGATATTTCTGATGCCAATATATGAGTATATTTGCACCGCTTGTGAAACCCGTTTCGAGGCCCTGCGCAGTTTTTCGAAGGCCGATGACCCAATATCCTGTGATAATTGCCAAAGTGATGAAACACACCGTGCAGTATCGGCTGCATTCGCCCACAGTGGGGGACGAGTTGTTGCGGGAAGCAGCGCTTCGAGTGGTTGTGGAACTTGCAGCGGAGGATCCTGTTCGAGTTGTGGGGTGTAGCGAACTTAGTTTTTGAGGTTCTACTTGTTGAGTTTATTTCTGCCCCCGCGCGATGTTCTAAAAGAAAAACTTCCGATGTCAATATGGCGACATCGGAAGTTTTTCTTTTGAGAAATAGTGTCTACAGACCGAGAATCGCAGTCAAGCTGCTGCTCCAGAAGGTACCAGCTGCTAATAACAGTCCGGCCAGAGCATGAAGCTGGATGGTGGCCACATTTGCTTTCACCAGGGAACGGTCATTATAGTGGCGAATGAGCACCCAGGTAGCCGAGGTAGCCAGGGGCAGACCGCCCAGGATCAGTAGTGCACCAGGAGGGAAGATCCCGTTGGTCACACCTCCAATCACCAACCCAAAAGAGGTGACCAATAATAACAAGTATCCCCAGCGTGCGTTTGCTTTACCTAGTACAACCACCAAATGATTCTTCCCAGTCTTAGCATCTGAAGCCGCGTCCGGGAATTGATTGATCCACAAGATGGCGGTTGTTAACAAACCAATCGGTAGGCCAGCAAAGAAATCCATCCAGGATAATTGCCCGGTCAGAACAAAGGCAGTCCCGGCGACCATCAACGGTCCAAAGTTGAGACCGATGAGCAGTTCACCGATGCCTTTGCGAGCTACCAGGCGCAGCGGTGGTGCAGTGTAGAAATACGCAGAGAAAGCGCCAAATAAACCAAAAAGCAGCAGCACCGGGCCGCGGATTGCCATCAAGATCAACCCGGCCAACGTGGCTATGATCAAAGATATCCATGCTACTCGCGAAAGCCCCTTCTCTGAGATTAGGCCAAGCTCGATGGATCGACTGCCACCTGTATAGGGCAAGAAATAATCATTGTTGGCCTGGTCGGTGCCACTGGTCCAATCGAAATAGTCATTAAAGGTGTTTGCAGCAATGTGCAGGGCAATTCCACCCAACATTACTAATGCGAATAAGGCCCACGGGAAAGGAGTTGCCAGGCCGCGCGCCATAGCCCAGGCCGCACCAATCAAAATGGGAATGATGGATGCGGTCAGGAAAGGGGCACGAGTGATAACCAACCCTGAGAACATCTTTGTGCTGGTGCTGATTGACGGAGCTACCTCTGACGGCTCTACTTCTGGAAGTGGGGTTGTTACCCCGCAGTAGCCAATTTGCTCGTCATCTCGAAAGGTGGGGGTGATGCGGATTTCTGCGGTAACCTGGCTGCCGTCATTACGCAGGAATACGGTCTGTGTGCGATACTCGCCTTCTTCGCTGGCAACTTTTAGCCAGTTGGGCACATGCTCGAGCACAGTTTGCCCAGGTGAGAAAAGGGAAACGCGCTTCTTACCGATCACTTCATCGGGCGAATAACCAAAAAGTTGTTCAGCACCTTTGCTGTAAGTCTCGATGCGCCCTTCCATATCGCAAGTGATTACGCTTTTTTGTTCTTTGTCTGTCATGATCTCTCTCTTTTTTTGGGGATAAGTATAGGTTGGATACAAGATAACTACGACTTATTATATCCAATATATCCTGTAACGACAAGATTCGATTAGCTCTCAGACAGAAACAATTAGCTTAACATTCCCCCTTCCCCCTTACGATCATCGACACTCTTTACAGCGCGGTCATATTAAATTTCAAAAATCTGTTCACTTTGAAACTCATTCCTCGTCCTCGGGAAACCCACGCCAGATTACATTTTCGCCAAATTGCTCTTGCAGTTTGCCAATCGCGTCTTTGAGTTGGCGTTCTTTATCCCAATCTCTGTCCCAAAGTCCCAGTTGTTGTGGCGGTTGCGATAATCCACTAACTCCCACGCCTATCAGGCGTACAGCCTGACCCCTCTCCCAAATTTGCTCGAATAGTTTTGTGGCAGCTTGCGTGATAATCTCTTCGTCGGATGTTGGTTTACCCAGCGTAGTCTGACGAGTTGGTGTCGAAAAATCTGGCCAGCGAATTTTGAGCTTCACTGTCCGTGCCACCAACTCTTGTTTGTTTAACTGTTTCGCCACATTCAAGGCTTGTTTGCGTATTGTTTGACGCAACTTTTCCCCATCGCTGATATCCTTTGCGTATGTGATCTCTTGACTGATCGATTTGGCTTCGCGTTCAGTAACAATCGCCCGATTATCAATTCCTTTTGCGCGTTTGGCCAAATCCCAGCCGATCTTGCCGAAGCGCTTTGAAAGACCATAATCTGAAATTTCTGCTAAATCCCCAATAGTTTGGATATCCATTAAAGCAAGTTTTTCTGCGGTCTTAGGACCCACACCCCAGAGCATTTCTACAGGCAAGGGGGCCAGAAATTGTGCCTCTTGCCCTGGGGGTACGACCGTCAGCGCATTGGGGGGAGATCCGCTCCTTTTAGCGGCTTTGCCGACATCATTGGCGATTTTGGCGACCAATTTATTCGTGGCAATGCCCAGGGAATTGGGTAATTCCAAATTATCTCGAATTTCGGCTTGCAGCTCGCGCCCAATGGATTCTGCATCTTCAGGGAGGTCAGTTACTTCAATGAATGCTTCATCCACCGAAATTTGCTCCACCAGGTCGGTTACCGATCTCACTCTACTCATCACCTTGCGAGAAGATTCATGATATGTTTTGTAATGGGGGGAGACAATTTTTAGTTGAGGGCAAAGATGCAGCGCCCTCGCCATGGGCATTGCTGAGCGTACGCCCTGTGCCCTGGCAGCATAAGAACAAGAAGAGACTACCCCTCGTTGATCTGGGCGACCACCCACAGCGAAGGGCAAGCCTTGTAGGGATGGGTCAAGCTGCTCTTCTACCGCGCAGTAGAAGGCATCCAAGTCGAGGTGAATGATTTGGCGGAATGGTGTTTTATCTGACTGACTCATAATTCGTACGATTGTTCTAATTATAACCCTGTTCAGTTACAGTAAACAGTTGTCAATAAGGATCTCTAGGAATCGCCGTGGCAAGGGTCCACATTTGGGGGTAGGGTGCGTGCGGAGCATGCCCCCTACCCCCAAATGTGAGGTCTCTCACGGGAATTCCCATAGAACCGTCAGTAATCAGCCTAAGATTTATTCTGGTTTCTGAATACTGATCAGAGATCACTGATCACTAATAACTGAAATTTCCCCAGTTGAGCCATTGACCCGAATCCGCTGCCCCGTCTCAAGCCTTTGCGTTGCTTGATGCACGCCCACAACTGCAGGAATGCCGTATTCACGCGCTACCACAGAGCCGTGCGTCATCATGCCGCCGACTTCCATGACCAGACCACCCGCGGCCAAAAAGAGCGGTGTCCAGGCCGGGTCAGTGCCGGGACAAACCAGGATTTCTCCGGGTTCGAGTTTCGTTTCATGAGGGTTGAGCACTACTTTGACATTCCCTTCAACGATGCCAGGGGAAACAGGATCACCAACAATGGCATTAGAGTCATCAATTGGAGCAGCGACGCCTTCATAGAAAGCTGTCCCATCACTGAGAAAAACGCGTGGGATTTGCTTTCGCAGCATTTCTCGTTTTCGAACTTCTCGACGATCTTTTATGTGTGTTCGAATATCTGCAGAAATCTTCTGGGTTTTATGAATTTCATCAAGTTCGTTTAATCGTAGGAAAAATAGATCGTCATCACGCTCAAGCAACTCAGCTTCAACAAAATTTCGCCCACAGGCCAAAAACCCCTGACGGATGATGCTTATCATGCGAATGGCGAAGAATTTGGGAGTTTCTCGCATTCCACCGAGTGCTCGATAGCGACTGATTGCAAAACGTACAAGACCTGCTTTAATGTCTCCACCACGCAGTTTGCGCACTGCTTTCTCAAGATGTTCCGCGGCTTCTTCAGCAGCTTGCGCGCCTCGCTCGAAGACTGCATCTGGGGCCATGGATGGATCGTCGATGGCTAAATAGCTTTGCAACACTTGCATAATATGTGTCGGATCCTCGTCCCAGCGTTTTCGCCCTACATCGATTTCGGCCAGGCCACGGGTGCCATACCTTTCAAGAAAATCTGCCACGGCCCTTTTGGCTGTGGGGGTTAGGGTTCCATTTAGAAAGCTGGATGCCAATTTCTCTGCTGAAGTATTCTCAAATATTTGTTTGGCATCCCGATCGCCGCGCAAGATTTTGGCAGTATCCCATAGGACCAGATCCATCTCGGTTGTGACATTATCTGGCATGCCGCGCGAGATTTCAAGGTAGAGGGTTTTGAATCGTTCATCACCGGTCTCTTGGGCAACTTCAAGGCTGAAGCGTTGTAAAATTCCAAAGAATGGTGCCATGCCCCCAATAACAGGCGGTACCCCAATGGGAATAACTAGATCAGCAAATAAATATTTGGCTTCATGCAAAATTAGCATCATTTGGGAGAAATCTGTCCACAAATCACCAGTTAGGTTTTGCTTGGCTTTAGTTTCAGAGACAATCTCGTCGAAGGTATGCAAAACTTCAACTTTCTTGCGCTCGGGCTTACGAAGTACACCAATTACTCGCCTAATCATTGGAAGCATAAACCCAGCGAAGCGTCTGATTGTGCTCAACGATGGCCTTTGGTGTATGGGTGCAAAACGCGGGTCTTTAACTAACCGCGCTGCTACCTGGGATACGCCTGGATCAATGGCTCTGATCACATTAGGATATATTTTGTGTCCCAATGGATTTCGTAGGATCGAAGTTAAGTTCAAAAATATTCGTTCTGCGGCGATGTAAAAAGCGACCTGAGACTCTAGGGTGTAATCCAGCTTGAACAGGCGCGCACCGCCTGCGAGAACCAACATTAGTAGGTCTTGGCCTAGAGGAGTATATGGCTCCATGACACCTTGTACAGCGTGAAGACCCATCAAAAACCTTGTGGGCTCTATGGGTAGATTTTCTGGTAAGGGAAAGAGCGACGTGATCGGGCGGGATTGGAGAAGGAATAAATTACAACCTTCATCTCCGCAAATATATGCCCATTCGATATCTTGGGGGAAGTTGTAGAGGTCGGCGACTCGTTGACCCATCTCTGCTAATTCAAGAATCACATCGTCTGGGATAGCCTGGTGGGTGGCTGATTCTGTTTCCTGAGTGGATACCCCTCCCTCTGATTTTCCAGTGATGATTAGCGACTTGCTGCCCAGTGTTTTTTGAATTATTTGAAAACTGTCATTGCGAGCCGAAGGCGAAGCAATCTCCTGATTGGGTGGGGACTGCTTCGCTGCGCTCGCAGTGACATTGACAATAAAATTATCCGGTTCTACATACCCCCCAACCAAAGCTTCTCCCAGCCCCAGCGTAGCGTCGATGACAGTCTCGGTACGGCATCCCGTGAGCGGGTTAGCCGTGAACATCACCCCCGATGCGTCCGATTGGACCATATTTTGCACGATCACGCATAAGGAAACATCTTCCTGCGAGATATCATTTCGAGCCCGATACCCAATGGCGCGCGCCGTCCATAGACTGCTCCAACATTTTATTACCGCTTCTTGAAGGGCTTCTTCACCAATCATATTGAGAAAAGTATCTTGCTGGCCGGCAAACGACATATCGGGGAGATCTTCGGCTGTGGCAGAAGAGCGTACTGCCACAGGATGCGCGCCCAGCCAACGCCAGGCGATCCACAGAGCAGAGGCGATCTTTGGGGAAATTGAACCAGCCTCAAACTGAGTCCGAATTGTTGCTGAAGCAGCAGACAAATCCTCGGGTGAAGAAAAGTCAATCTTTACCAGGGAATCTTGAATGAAAGAATCCAAATGATTCTCAATAACAAATTCCTCGTAGGATTGTGTTGGAATCAGGAAAGCGTTGGGGACGGGAAATCCCGCACGAGCGAGTTTGATCAGATTGAGCCCTTTGCCACCGACAGCTTCAAGAGTTGCCTGAGGAGAGAGCAGGGCAATAAACGGTTGGGGAAGGGGTTCTGGTGTGACCATAAAAATAGTATACACCAGTCTTCTGTGGAAACAGCAGAGGACTGGTGTATGAGTTTGAAGGCTGCTATGGAGCGATTTCGGTGGTGTAGGATATTTCGATATAAGAGTTGCTTCGATTATCTAGATCTAAATACATGCCGTTAATAGTAAGGTATCCGTAATTGCCGCTGCCGGTCTTGTAGCACACCACATCATACGTCGTGATGCTGACTGTGGTTAGTGCGCCCGAGTCGATATACGCTTTGCAATCCGCTACACTTGGCGCACCGCCATAATATACGGCCAGTTGCGCACCCCAAACACTGAGCAGCACGTCATCACTGGATTGCGAATCGTAGATGATATCGTCGCCGTTGCCATCGCCCACATCGAGGCTGAGTTCATCGAAAATGGAACCAGACCCTTTGGCAATCGTAGATTGGGGCTCGACAACGATCTGAACCACTTCACTGACTTCGCTGGGGTTGTCACAAGGTGCACCGCGGGCAACCAATGTGTGAGTCCAGGTTTGGTATGAGTTATCCCCAGGTGCAGAGTAGCTGACTGATCCGCTAGTATTGACTTGCGAGCCGTCCAAGTAAACGCCGCAATCCGCGTCACTGGTATCCCACTGCAGGGTATAGGATTCGCCCGGACTGAGCGATCCATTGGGCCCAGTGAAGTAATTGATCAAAGGTGCAATAAACACTTGAGTCTGGCAGATGTATACGTCAGCACTATAGACACTGCTGGTGCTGACCAACCCATTTTTGTCGGTCACTTCGATGACGAATTCGATCCAACCGTCCCCGTTGAGGTAACCGAAGGCATCGCTGCCCACATCGATATCGGTAGCGTAATCACCAATGCCCAATTGGTACATCGTAGTGGAGAATGTATACGTTGGGATCAGGATCAGTCCTTGGCCGTAGTCATATTTGACCACCGCGGAGGAGATTTGGTCGAGGGGGTCGATGGTTGCTGATATTTGCAAGAAGGTTGCCTCTCCACCTGTGCAGACACCATAATAAACAGATTGTGGACTGGTGTTGACGTTGGAGATAGAGATTGCCGTGCCCTGGGGAGGGTTTTTGGATACCACGCCCCCCTGATTACAGTTCTTTACTTCAACTCCAAGAGGGTGACCTCCGTTGGGGTAGGTTTGTGCATTGCCAGCAGCGTCGGTGGCGATAATCTGATACTCTAGCACACCATCGTTGCCGTTCAGATCCAGGTTAGCTTCAGCGTCGATATTGACAGTCAATTTGTATTTTCCACTGTTCAACGACATGGGAATTTCTTTGAAATTGCCGATGGAGTTAGCCGCATATCCATTGTAGCGATAGCGAGCAATCACACTTGTAGATTTGTTTGAATTGTCGCTGACATTGGCTTCAAGGATCAGGGTCGTAGGTCCACAGGTGGAACCGTTGTAAAAGACTGGAGCACTGGATGTGGTCACATTGCTGATTGTCGGTGGTGTTTTATCAGTGCCCGAAGACTGTGGCTGTTGATTGGATGATTGATGCGTGCACTTCTTGACCTGCACACCACGCACTTGACCGAGAGGCTCTGTCTGGGTGTTGCCGGCGGAGTCGAAGGCAAAAATCTGAAATTCCAGGACTCCATCATTGCCTTTCATGTCGCTTTCTGCCTCATTACCAACCTGGATTGTGATACCGAATTTGTCTTTCCCGGCAGAACCTAAATTTGCCTTGCGCCAGTTGCCAATGGCATTGGCCGCATATCCGTTATATCTGTATTGGATTCCAACTTGCGCAACCTTGCCAGAATCATCAGTTACAACGGCATCGATTGACAAGGTGGTTGTCCCACAATTCGCAGCGGAATAGAATACGGGATCTTCCAACACATTGATGTTGCTGATGCTTGGGGGAGTGGTATCAGAATTGTTCGCCTTCGTGTCAACGGTAGGTTGTGCCAGTGTTGGCGCAACACCCTCGACTATCACTGATGCGACAGGATTGGATACACTTTGGGTAGAGTTTGAATGTGTAGGATCGCCAAATGGGAGATTGCAAGCCAGTGAGGCAATGCAGAGAGACATTGTTACAAGAAGTAATAGTGTAGATCGTCTGTTTTTCATTTTCGTTCCTCCATGGATTGGGTTGGTGATTTCTTGTGGTCATCAGGATCACTTTCCAAAAAGGTGACCAAGGCATCTAAACTGGAAAATCCTTTTCGTTCTCCGCTGACCGGGTCTTCCAGCGAGGCAAACCAAGAAATTGTGGATTCGTCTTTGGATCGCCAAAGCCTCAGTAAATAAGAGCGGTAAATGTGTTGATCGGTGTCCATAAATTTCTCCTAACGTCTGAAGTTGTCCTAATCATAAATAGTAAGCGTCAGGGAAACGTCAGGGAAATGATGGGTGCGGGTTTCGTGTATAATCCAGCGGTATGCCGACCTTGAAGCTATCATTGCTGGGACCATTCCAGGCCAGTATCGATGAGCATCCTGTTAGAGGGTTTGAATCATCGCGGGTGCGGGCGCTGTTGGCATATTTGGCTGTAGAAAATAATCATCCTCACAGTCGAGATTCTCTTGCGGGATTATTCTGGCCTGAATCACCCGATCAGACTGCGCGTAAAAACCTTCGTCAGGCGCTCTCGAATCTGCGCAAGGCGATCGCTGATCAGGATGCCGAACCACCCTATTTGCAGATCACGCGTGAGTCGGCGCAATTTAGACCAAATAGCAAGCATTACCTTGATGTTGCTGATTTTCGTGATTTGATCGATACTGTAGATGGTCACCAGCACCGCCGATTAGAGAGTTGTCGATACTGTGCTGAGAAAATGAAGCAGGGGTTAAATTTGTATAAGGGGGAGTTTTTGCAGGGATTTTTTCTCGATGATAGTGTTGCTTTTCAGGATTGGATGCTGCTTAAAAGAGAAGGTTATCACCGCCAGGTTGTGCAATCCCTAACAGTTCTCACACAATTCTATGAGCAGAGGGGGAGAAATGAACTGGCTCAGCAGTGTGCGTACCTTCAAGTGGAGCTTGATCCCTGGAGGGAGGCAGGGCACCAGCACCTGATGCGGTTACTTGCCCTGGAGGGTGAGCGTAGTGCAGCTTTGAAGCAGTACGAAACATGCAGAGATCTTCTCGCCAGTGAATTGGGCGTTGAGCCTTCCCCAGAAACAACCCAACTATATGAGCAAATCAAAGCCAATCGTCTGCGCGCTGATATGCAGGATAAACCGAAGCATAATCTGCCTTTCCAAGCTACAAGTTTTGTCGGCCGGAATAATGAACTGCATGATCTGCTGGCACTGCTCAGTGATCAAAGGAATCGATTAGTGACCTTGGTAGGGCCAGGGGGAGTGGGAAAGACTCGCTTAGTATTGCAAGCCGCTTATGAATCGACCTATGATTTCCGTGATGGGGTTTGTTTTGTGCCCCTCTTTTTGATCCATTCGGGGGAACTTCTGACTGCGGCAATTGCTGAGGCGTTAGGGTTTACATTTCAAGGTCGCGAACAACCTGCAAACCAATTGATCAATTACTTGTGCCAGAAAGAAATTCTTCTGGTTTTGGACAATTATGAGCACCTGATAGATGAACAGGATTTTGTGGTGCAAATCCTTCGGCAGGCACCTGATGTCTTTCTGTTGATAAGCTCACGTGAACCGCTTGGGCTTCAAGCTGAGCTGCTTCTTAATTTGGGTGGTTTGCCAATTTCCGAACATGATCTAATTCCCGGTGTGGGATTGTCTGATGCATTGGTATTGTTTCAAGATCGAGCCCAGCGAGTAAATCCCGAGTTCTTTTTGGATGAAAGCAATGTTCAATATGTGATGGGCATCTGCCAACTCGTTGATGGCTCACCATTGGCCATAGAATTGGCGGCTTCCCTGGTGCGACAATGGAATTGTGCTGAAATTGAAGCTGAAATCCAGAAAAGCCTGGATGCGTTGGCAACTTCGATGCGTGATATGCCTGAGAGACACCGCAGCTTGAGAGCTACATTCGAACGCTCGTGGGGGATGTTATCTCCACAGGAGCAAGGTATTTTCGAGAAACTGGCTGTCTTCCGAGGTGGGTTTACAACAGATGCTGCCAGGGAGATCGCTCAGGCTGGAATGGCAGATCTTGCCGCCTTGATTGATAAATCTCTGCTTCAGAGAAGTTCCAATGGGCGATTTGATTTGCACCCTTTGATAGAGCAGTATGTGCGTGAAAAACTGGGCCAGGATTCACACGAGGAGGATTCTACCCTTGAAAGATTTGGCGCATATTTTGCAGGATTCCTTCAAGATGCAGAATCAAAGCTCAAAAGCCGCCAGCAACCCGAATATCTGGATGCGATTGGCCAGGATTTTGAGAATATTCGATCTGCGTGGCATTGGTGCCTTCAAAACAAGCACATAGATTTTCTAAATCAATCCTTGGAAGCCCTATATTTATTTTTCGAAGGTCGCAGTCGTTATCAGGAAGGGGTAACCCTTTTGGGTGGCAGTTTGGCAGCACTAGAGGGAAATAAGAAAGGCATATATTGGCGAGTTTGTGTCCGTTATGGTGCATTGTCCTATCGATTAGGGGATTACGACAAAGCCAAAGGGATAATTGATCAATGTTTAGGAGCTTTCCAACAGTCAAGGAATCGAAAAGAAGAGTCTTTCACTCACTATGCTAGCGGTAACGTGGCCTATTTACGAGGAAATTTCAAGGCTGCAGCGCAGCATTATCAGAACAGTTTAGAAATCTCAAAGCAGGATGGAATGGAGTATGAAAAAAGCCAAGCTTTGAATGGTTTCGGCTTGGCTTTATATATGCAAGGCGATTATGCTCGCGCACAAAAGATTTTTATTGAAAGCTTAGAAATTCATCAAGAAATTGGTGACCCCTGGGGTCAGGCCATTCGCTACAATAATTTGGCACTGGTTGCTCATGCATTGGGCCAATATTCTCAGGCCAAGGGATTCTATGCGCAAAGCCTGGATTTTTGGAAGCGAATTCGACAAGATTTTGGCATGGCCAGTTGTTTTAACAATATGGGCTTGGTATCGGAAGCTTTGATGGAATTTTCAGAAGCGCGCGATCTCTATGCTAACGCTTTGACGATATTCGAGCAGTTGGGTCATCAATATGGAATGGCCAGTTGTTTGAATAATTTGGGGAATGTTGCAGTTTCTTTGGATGAAATTGAACAAGCCCAAGAGCGATATAAAGAAACTTTGACAATCCGCGAAAATCTAGGTGATCAGCGTGGAATTGCCAGTGTGTCAAACAATCTTGGACAAGTGGCAGACTTGCTGGGCGAAATTGAAGTTGCCAGGAGCAATTACCTGAGAGCTTTGGAAGTTGGATGGGAAAGCAAAGTCATTCCCGTTGTCCTAGATAGCATTCTGGGACTGGCTACTTTGCTAATTGGTGAAAAATCACATTCGAGAGTTTTGCAGTTGCTTTCCTTAGTGAACAGTCATGCCAGCAGTAATCAGGAAGCCAAGGATCGTGCTTCTGTCTTGCTGGAGAGCATAAATGCAGAATATCAAGGAGAAGAGATGGATAATTTGCTAGAGCAGGTGAAACAGGAGCCTCTAGATCAAGTTGTAGAAGATTTCCTTAAATAGCCGAGACCAGCCGATATTAGGATGGTCTCTAGGCAGGAGGAGGAGAAGAAATGCAATCTGAAGGATCTAGATTTGATTGAGAAACTGATCTTTCAGATTTTGATTTTCTTTGAATTCGCCCAAAAAGCGAGTGGTGGTCATGCGGGCATTTTCTTTCTTGATACCGCGCATCATTGAGCACATATGCGCGCCTTCGAGAGCCACGGCAACACCCTTGGGATTGAGCGTTTCCTGAATGAACTGAGCAATTTGCGTGGTCATTTGCTCCTGAATTTGTAGGCGGCGGGCATACATCTCCACGATACGGGGGATTTTGCTTAAACCAACTACTTTTCCGTCGGGAATATAAGCCACGTGCGCACGACCATAGAAAGGCAGCATATGATGCTCGCAGAGACTGTGAAAATCTATATCTGTGACTACAACCATCTCATCGTAATCGGCAGTGAAGATTGCGCCGTTGATCAGTTTTACTGGATCGGTATTATAGCCGGCAGTCAGTTCGTCAAACATGCGTGCCACACGGTTGGGGGTTTTAAGTAGACCCTCACGAGAAGGATCCTCACCAATATTGCGCAGAATTGTGTCTACCGCGATCTCAATATTGTTGTGTTGGTGACTCTTTTCATCGGAAACTTGCGTAAATATTCCCCCTTCCCAGTTCCGCAGAAATGGGGAAGCGGGGGGATGGGGATAGAAAAATAAGACACACCCAGAATATTAAATTCTGGGTGTGTCATGTATAAAAATATGGCTCAGTTATTTCTATCGTAGTTCTCTACCAAAAGGGAACAAAGCCAGCGGAATCAATTTGAAGTGCTGTTTTGCAAAGGGGATACCAATGATCGTAATGCCAAGAACAATCCCATGCAGTAAGTGAGAGATTGCTATCTCCCATCCGAACAGGATCGCCCAAATGATATTGAAAATCAAGTTTAGGGGGTTGTCAAACTCCTCGTTGACTTCGATTTCACGCCCAAATGGCGTCATTGTTGCGATGCCCAATTTGATGGCCTGTTTCCCAAAAGGGATGCCAATGATTGTAATGCTGACCAATATCCCACCTAGGATGTAGAACAGACCAGAGATAAAACCACCAAATATCAGCCAGATTAGATTACCTAAAAAACTCATCGAATTTTCTCCTTCTCATATTTTTATTCGCTACTATATTTTAACGGATTTTTGACCCTCTAGTTGCACTAAATATGCAGATTGCGTCGTTGCTAGCTAAAGTTCGAACATGCTACAATGAGATTGTAAGATTTTTCGGGCTGAATTGGTCTTATCGCAAAAAAGTTTTCGGATATCCGCATTAGAAAACCAACTTTAGGATGCGACGATAGGAGGCAGACCAAAATGAACACCCAGATCGAAATTCCCGATACCGATACTATCATCGTTTACAGCACTGTCTGGTGCCCGGACTGTAAAAGGGCCAAGCGTTTCTTTGGTGAGCAGCGCGTCCCATATATTAATATCGATATCGAGAAAGATCCCGAGGCGATGGCCTTTGTCGAGCAGATCAATAACGGCATGCGCGTCGTTCCAACGATCATTTTCCCTGATAAATCAATCCTGGCAGAGCCTTCAAATGCTGAATTGGCCAGCAAGCTGGGTTTGCAAACCAAGGCACAACGCAAATTCTATGATTCTATTGTAATTGGCAGTGGACCCGCTGGATTAACAGCCGCCTTGTATATGGCCCGGGAGGGCATGGATGTGTTAGTTATTGAGAAAGGTGGCCTGGGGGGGCAGGTGGGCATTACTCAAACCTTGGATAATTTCCCTGGCTTTGATGAGGGCATCCCAGGGGCCGAGTTCGCTGATCGGGTTGTCAGGCAGGCGCGCCGCTTTGGGGTAGAAATCCTGCAAGCCCAGGAAGTCACAAAAATTGTCGAGCAATGTGACTATCAATGCGTGATCACTGGGGATGGAACTGAATATGGTACTAAGGCAGCGCTGCTGACAACGGGAGCCAGCTATCGCAAATTGGGCGTTCCTGGTGAAGATGAACTAATTGGCGCCAATATCCATTTTTGTGCGACTTGCGATGGGGCTTTTTACAAGGGGAAAAAAGTGTTGGTTATTGGCGGCGGAAACAGCGGATTTGAAGAAGGGCTTTTCTTGACTAAATTTGCTGACCAGGTTGATATTGTCGAGTTCATGCCGGAAGTCAAGGCCAGTCAGATTTTGCAAAATAAGGGTGCCTCACGAGATGATATGAATGTGATCGTCAACCACGCAGTCAAAGAATTCCGTGGGAAGAATAAGCTGGAAGCCGTAATTGTTGAGGATAGGGCGACAGGAGAGATCAAAGAATGGGCATACGATGGCGTTTTTGTGTTCATTGGCCTGTCGCCAAATGCGAACCTGGTCAAAGAAAAAGTTGAGTTAGATCAGTATGGGTTCATCAAGACCAACGAAACATTGATGACAGCTGAAACTGGGATCTTTGCAGCCGGGGATGTGCGTTCTGGATCCACTAAG
>CAYQQX010000060.1:0-23108 GCA_964419495.1 uncultured Anaerolineales bacterium | reverse complement strand
ATTTAATGATGCCGCGCCTCGATGGGTTTGGACTTATCGAAGCTCTAAAAAATAAAAAGATTGAAATTCCAATCATTGTGTTGACTGCAAAGACACTCAATGTTGTCGACCTTGAGATTCTAGAAAAAAGTGTCGAACGGGTGATTGAGAAAAGTGGCCTTGATCAGGAGAATCTGCTGCTTGATCTACAACAAACTATGGATGATGTGGGAAAAAGGAATCTGGCCATATGAAAAAAATACTAATTGTTGAAGATGTTGAACTCAACTTAGAACTACTCGAACAGTTGCTAGAAGATGAGTATGTTCTCGTTAGTGCAGGGAATGGCCAGGCTGGGGTTCAGTTGGCTCAATCAGAGATGCCAGATTTGATCCTTATGGATATGTCACTACCCGTTATGGATGGTTGGACAGCGACAAGAGAAATCAAGGCCAGTCCTGATCTAAAAAATATCCCCATTATTGGACTCTCTGCCCATGCCATGAGTGGTGATGCCCAAAAAGCATTTGATGCGGGCTGTGATGAATATTTGACCAAACCCGTTGATGAAGATTTGTTATTTAATGTGCTGGAACGATTTTTGAATATCGATTAACGATTGCGGATTGACGATTTATAATTGAAAATTTATGATTAATGAATATCGATCTGCAATTATAGAATCGGCCATTTTTATTGGAGGGCATCGATGGATAAAATCGCATTTCAAAGGCGGACCAAGTCAGTAGGGATTCAGACAATTCAATTGATTGATTCTCTCCCAAAAACACGAGCAGCGGATGCGATTGCCAGGCAAATTGTTCGTTCGGCAACCTCAGTAGGAGCAAATTATCGAGCGGCATGTCGGGCAAAATCAACCAAGGATATGATCTACAAACTAAAAATTGTCGAAGAAGAAGCTGATGAAACCCTTTTCTGGTTCGAAATCATAAATGAAACTAATATGCTGGAAAAAGAAAAAACCGCGCCGATAATGAAAGAAACTAATGAAATCCTCGCCATGACCGTTGCTTCCATCAAAACATTACGAAAACGCAAATGATCAATCATCAATCAAAAATCCAAAATCGCAAATCAAAAATCCAAAATCGTAAATCAAAAATTCTTCTCGTCGACGATGAGCCCTTCAATATCGATTTGTTAGAGCAAGAACTGGAAGACCTCGAACTCGAAATATTGACTGCTGCTAACGGTCAGGAAGCCCTTAATCGGGTTGGAGAGCACATCCCCGATATGATCTTCCTGGATTTAATGATGCCCGTCTTAGATGGGTTTGGCGTTCTGGAAGAATTGCAGTCTAATCCAAATTGGCGAGATATCCCCGTTGTGATCGTTTCCGCTTCCAGTGATATGCATAATATCGCCCGAGGCATCGAATTGGGTGCGGTTGACTTTCTGCCAAAACCCTTCGAGCCTGCCATCCTACATGCCCGCTTGAATTCAGGTTTGGAAAAGAAGCGCTTACACGATCTCGAGCAGCAATATTTGAGATCCCTTGAGCGAGAGCTGGAAATTGGCAGAGAAATTCAAGCCGGCTTCTTGCCGAGTGAAATTCCACAACCGGAGGGGTGGCACATCGATGCATATTTCCAGGCCGCACGTGAGGTCGCCGGAGATTTCTACGATGTTTTCGAAATTGCTCCTGGACAACTGGGATTGATGCTTGGCGATGTTACGGATAAAGGGGTCGGCTCGGCGCTGTACATGGCCCTCATCCGCAGCCTGCTGCGTGCTATGGTAATGGCCGATACTTTCGTTGACGCTGATCAACTTGCAAACTGTATCTCCATAGAAGAATGCCTCTTGCGAGCAGTGAAGTTGGTCAACAACTATATTTGTCTCATTCACAACTCAGCAATGTACGCTACGCTGTTCTTTGGGGTATTAAACACTGAAAGCGGTGAACTCAATTATCTCAGCGCCGGGCACGATCCCCCATACATAGTAGGGGAAGGACAAGTTCTAGAATCAATAATGCCAACCGGCCCTGCGGTGGGGATGTTCGAAGGGGCGCCCTATGAAATTGCCTCAAAAATCCTGAATTCAGGTGATAGTCTGGTGATATATTCCGATGGAGTCACGGATGCACAAAATAATCAGGGGGAATTGTTTGGCAAGGAGCACTTCCGAAATCTGCTCAAGATGCCATCGAAGACTTCATCTGAAATATTTAACTCGGTTCTATTGGATTTAGAGCAACATCTAGATGGTACAAACCAATATGACGATATTTCGCTCTTGATGGTGAGCAGGGATAACAAGAAATAAATTTTGACGCAATTCCCCTAAGACCACTTTAATTGAAACCCATTTGACGGCGTGCTGCCTCTCATGTACACTCAAATATAAGGAGATTTGCCTGTGCTGAACCGTCAAAACTTGAGTGTTGCCGCGCTGGCGGCAGCAACTTTGCTTTTCGAGAGTACGCTCACCCGCTTGTTGGCCGTAGCGCAGTTTTATCATTTTGCCTTTCTAGTGGTCAGTCTGGCCCTGCTTGGATTTGGGGCAAGCGGGACTATACTTAGTGTTTTCCCACGACTTCGAAAATTATCCATGGATCGATTGCTGACCATGACGGGCATCGGTTTTGCCTTTGGCGTAGGCATCGCCTATGCAGGAGTGAACTGGCTGCCATTTGACTCTTACAGTATTGCTTGGGAACAACGACAGCTTTTCTACTTTTTTCTTTATTACCTGGCATTGACCATCCCCTTTTTGATTAGTGGGCTTGGTATAGGGGGCGCCCTGGTGCTGTCCAAGGGTAAATCCCACATCACTTATGCAGCCAATTTGGTCGGATCAGCACTGGGAGCTTTGCTTGCACCTCTGATGCTTTCATTAGCAGGTGTCCCTGGAGCAGTGCTGATAAGTGCCTTGATTGGAGCACTCGCATCATTAATTTGTTGGGAAAGGCATAATCAAGGATTTTCAAGGGGTCGAGTGGGGTTGATTGCGTTTTTATGCACAGGCTTGATATCTTTTGGATGGTTGGTCGCTACGAATTGGGGGATGCTCTCGCCTTTGGGGATGGAAATTTCTCCCTATAAGGGGCTCTCCTATGCTCGTCAGTATCCGGGATCGAGTCAAATTTATGGGCGCTGGAATGCCACCTCGCGCCTGGATGTGATCGAGAATGCTGGCACGCGGCGTCTTCCCGGGCTGAGTTATCAATACCTGGAGAATCCACCCCCTCAATTAGGCCTTTCCATCGATGCTGATGCGCTCCAGCCGATTACGCTCGCCATAGTTGAAAGCTTTGATGCGGCGGGTTGGCTGCCGGAAGCCCTGGCCTTCACCTTGAAGCCTGATGCAAATACATTAGTCGTTGAGCCGGGTGGTGGTTTAGGTGTGCTCCAGGCTCTGGCTGGAGGATCAGAGTCTGTCACAGCGGTGCTTGAAAACTCAGCGGTTAGAGATTCTGTTGCTCAGTCTGCTTTTGAATACGATGTTTATTCACACGAAAATGTTCAAGTTATTTCAGAACCTAGCCGCGTATTCTTGCACAAAGGTGATCTTTCGTACGACATCGTTTATTACCCCCTGACGGATACATATCAGCCCGTCACCAGCGGCGCTTATAGCCTGGGTGAAGATTACGATCTTACAGTTGAAGCCTTTCGGGATGCCCTTGAAGCTCTATCTCCAGGCGGAGTATTGGTGGTCACACGGTGGTTACAAAGCCAACCCAGCGAGACCCTGCGCTTGATGGCAACATTGCTCGAATCCTTGAACATTGAAGAGAATACATCACCTACCGAAACATTGATCGCTTATCGTAGTATCCAAACCATGACAGTTTTGATAAAGCCTGACGGTTGGGCGACTGACGAGTTAGCAACAGTGCGTGAATTCCTTGATAGCCGCCGTTTCGACTGGGTTTGGGGGCCAGGGATTGAATATGAGCAAGTCAATCATTACAACAAACTACCCGAACCCGTGTACTTCTTAGCTGTTAAAGATTTATTATTTTCAGAACGAGGTGATTTTTACAATTCTTATCCCTTTGACATCCAACCAACGACCGATAACCAGCCTTTCTATTTCCATTTTTTTACCTGGGCACAGACTCCCGAAGTGTTGAAAACCTTGGGTATGTCCTGGCAGCCTTTCGGTGGCAGTGGCTTTCTTATACTAATTGCCTTGTTAGTATTGGTCGTGATTCTGAGTGGGGGTTTAATTTTCCTGCCTTTAGCTTTGTGGAATCGTACGATATTCCATCAACAAAAAGCAAGCAGTAAAGGGAGTGCATTCGCATATTTCGCCCTCCTGGGAATAGCCTTTCTCTTTGTCGAAATCCCGCTCATTCAACAATGGATCTTACTGGTCGGCCAACCGATTTATGCTTTCACCACGGTTGTCGGAGCATTGCTCTTATCGTCGGGGGTAGGAAGTGTTTTGTCCAGGTCGAAAGGGATACCAAAATTGCCCGGGTTTGGCCTGTTGGTGCTCTTGACGTTGGCCCTTCCCTTGGGAATGCCCATTTTAGTTGAACATATTTTGGGATGGCCAACCTGGGCTCGCTTGAGTGTTTCTTTAATCATCCTTGGGCCAGTCGGATTTTTGATGGGAATGCCGTTCCCTCAGGGATTAGCCTGGATCGAACGAGGTGCGCCCCAACTGTCTCCTTGGGCTTGGGCCATTAACGGCTGTGCTTCGGTGATCGCATCTGTATTGGCTGCTATTGTCACATTGAATTATGGTTTCAGATTGGTAATGTTATTAGGCGCCGCAGCTTATTTGGGAGCTTTTTTGTTGCTGAGATACAATATGTCTTCGCGTGCTTGATAGATCAATTATCGGAGAAAACATTATGTCCATGGGTTATGCTGGTAAAGTTTTATGGGTAAATCTTTCTACACTGGAATTCCATGAAGAGCCAATCGAAAAGTATTCCCACTGGGTGGGAGGAAGAAGTCTCGCCGCACGTATCCTTTCCAAAAATCCGTTATTGGCATCAGAAAATATAGGTGATCAACCAATAATTATTTCTGTGGGGCCCTTGGTCGGAACTGGGATACCCTTGGGCGTTCGCACCTCGGTGGCTGCGCGCAGCCAGATTTCTGGAGGAGTTTTTTACTCTAATGTTGGGGGAGATTTCGGCACTCGAATGAAGATGGCAGGATATGATGCTCTCATTGTCGAGGGCAAGAGCGAATCACCAGTTTATTTAGTGCTGAAAGATTCAGCCGCTGAGTTCATTTCGGCTGAGGATCTATGGGGAATGAAAGTATCAGACTTGCAGCAGGCGCTTTTCGATAAACATGATGACGCTGAACTCAGCTTTATTGGCATTGGACCAGCCGGAGAACATGGTGCGGCCATTTCTTGTTTGATGGTCGATCAAGCCCACGCCGCGGGTTGGGGCGGAAGCGGGGCGATCTTGGGTGCCAAAGGGTTAAAAGCAATCGTTGCAGTGGGGGATCAACAACTGCCCGTATTTGACCAAGAAGGTTTGATGCAGAAATCTCAACAACTGATTTGGCGAATGAATAACAGCGAAGCGCTGATGACTCTGACGCGTCTGGGAACCCATGGCATGGTCGCTGCGGGTGGTCACAATATGCAGGTCCCCACAAGTGTTAATAATTTAAAGGATGAGTTTTTACCTTCCGATGAAAACTTGCCTCTCCGGGAAGAAACCTATCGACCATGGGAAGTTGCCAGATCCGGCTGTATCGGGTGTGGAATTCGCTGTTTGCATAAGTATGATGTGCCTTCAGAACGTCATGGGGATATCAAGGCCGAAGGGATGCATGCCAACTCGGTGCGTGGGTTGGGGAATAACTTTGGGCTTCAAAATACCGAAGATGTGCTGATGTTGCATTATCTGTGTAACGAATATGGCCTGGATGTTGACGGTGTTTCTGCGGTAATCGCTTTTGCTTTGGAATGTGCTGATCACGGGATATTGGATCGGTCGCAACCAGAAGGCGTGCATCTGAAATGGGGCGATCGATCTTTGGTTGCGTTGGTCAGACAGATTGGAGAACGAATTGCTTTGGGAGAGATTCTTAGTGAGGGGGTATACGCCGCATCTCAGAGAATTGGCAAGGGAAGCGAAGCGTATGCCATGACCATCAAGAAGGTTGGCGTCAACGAGGGCAGCATGCGCTCACATCGAGCCTGGGCCCTGGGCATCATCACCTCCACGCGTGGGGCGGGCCATTTAGGCGGTTCACCACAGACAGAGAATCGCAGGATCTCGGCTGAGGCAGGTCAACGCATATTGGGCAATCCATCTGCTGGAGTGCCTGATTCTTATGAGGGCAAGGGGAAATTGGTGGCATGGACCGAAGGTCTTAAAGCAGTCATCGATAGCTTGGGATTGTGCTATTTTGCTTACGGCTGGTATGACCTGAGTTTTGGGAACCTGGACGAATTGGCAGAAATGTTGTATTTAGCAACCGGTAACAAAATTGATGGAAATGAATTATTAGAGATGGGGCTGCAGACCCATACCCTGGAGCGATATTTAACTTATCGCCTGGCAGGTTATTCACGGAAGGATGATCAGCCCCCAGCGCGGCTTTATGATCAACCCGTCAGCGACGGCGTGTACAAAGGTGCTCACTTAGATCGTGAGATGGTTGCGCGTGAGTTGGAAGCCTATTATGAATACTTAGGTTGGGATGCAGAGACAGGTTTGCCCACCGAAGAGAATTTGAGAGCCATAGGATTGGGCCATTTAATAGAAGACGATCATTAAGCAGATTTCGGAAAGATTCTTGAAATAAAATACAAGCCCAAACCGAAATCTGCACAAGTGATGCGGTAACTATTGCTCAGTTAATCTCAAACCACAAACCGCATCACACTTAGTGCTCCCCCGTTAGAGGAACGAAGCGCACCGCGCCCCAATTGTAGGCTTCAATTTCTTCACCAACCCTTTCGAACATCCACAAGGTTTGCACAGCGCCAACAGGGCCAATTGGAATCACTAATCTGCCGCCTTCTTTGAGTTGGGCGATTAGCGGTTGGGGTAAATGATCTGGTGCCGCAGTAACGATAATTGCATCGTAGGGAGCGAATTCTTCCCAACCGAAGTAGCCGTCAGCGTTGAGCGTTTGAACATTCATGTAGCCAAGGTCATCCAATTTTTCAGTGGCTTGGGCGAACAACTCGGGAATGATCTCTACAGTGAAAACCTCAATTTCCATCTCAGCTAAAACCGCGGCCTGATACCCGCTTCCTGTGCCAATCTCCAATACACGGTCTCCGGCCTGTACCTCAAGCATTTCCGTCATCAATGCGACGATATAAGGCTGGGAGATGGTTTGCCCATAATCGATGGGTAGAGGATGGTCGGCATAAGCCTGGTCGAGATAGCGATCTAGGACGAAAGCATGACGCGGTGTTTGGCGCATGGCTTCTAGAACGGCTGGATCGCTGACGCCACGGCCTTCAATTTGCGTAGCGACCATGTTCAATCGTGCCTCTGCGTATGAGTCTGGTGTGGCAGTAGGGGGATCCTGATCGGTTTCAGTCACTGTGGGTTGAGAAAATTCTTCGGTAACGGGAGCAGGCTCGAAGGTCGTTTTTGGTGAACAGGCAGAGAGAGCAGAGCTAAACATCAATATGGCGATCACGCCAAACTGTAGAAAAGAGATTTTTCGGTCCATATTTGTATCCTCACACACTGATTAAATCCTAGCGAATTGTGTCAGGCTTGTCAATCATCCCTTATCGGTTATAATTCGCGGCTACAATTTGATAGGGAAAGTAGCGCAAGGCCCAGGCAGCCTTTTGGTCTCACAGTCTGGTTATCGAATAGTCATATTGTGTGATGGTGACTATCTGACCATTAGACTAAGTACCATTCGACTAACTTGGGTGACGAGGAAGAGGGTTCCCCATTGCGAGATGGGGCTAACCCCGGCGAGAGTCGGGGGAAAATCGATAGATCAGCGGAAGCCCTCCGGGAGTGCCACTGCCCGTGTCCTTTCCCTCCATTTCGTAACTCTGTGTATAAAACCCTCGGGTAACCGGGGAACAGAAACCCAGAGAGTGGCAAACTCAGTGAACAGCACTCAGTATTCAGTGATCAGTTGCTCAGATCGCCAGATACTGGCCCCTGAAAACTGCTTACTGAACACTGACTCGGAGGGTTCCTATGTGTGGAATTGTTGGATATATCGGACCGCAGGATGCGACGCCTTTCATCCTGAACGGTCTCAAACGCCTAGAATATCGCGGTTATGACTCCGCGGGTCTGGCTGTTTTACAAAATGATGAAATAAAAGTTCGTCGTGATGCGGGCAAGCTGGCACGGCTTGAAGCCTTGGTTTCGGAAGATCCCGTGCACGGCAAGATAGGCATCGGCCACACCCGTTGGGCAACCCATGGTGAGCCCAACGCGCGCAATGCCCACCCCCATATGGGTATGACGGGCGATGTGGTTTTGGTGCACAATGGCATCGTTGAGAATTTCCTTGAGCTGCGAGAAGAGTTGGAAAGCGAGGGCGTCAAATTCAAATCAGAGACCGACACCGAGGTTATCGTCCACTTGGTGGAGCGGTATCTCTCTTCGGAGCATGACCTGGCCGAAGCTGCTCGCAAAGCGCTGAGTCATTTGCGCGGCGCCCATGGGGTCGTGGTGATGTCGCGTGCCGAACCGGATAAGATCGTGGCCGCACGCATCGGCAACGCTGGTGGTGTGGTGATTGGTTTGGGCGAGGGGGAGACCTATGTGGCCTCAGATTTGCCCGCTATTCTGGAGCATACGCGTAAAATGGTTTTCTTGGAATCGCACCAGATGGCCACGGTGACCCGTCAGGGGGTTTCGGTTTATGGCTTGGATGGTGATCCGATTGAATTCGAGATCAACAACGTGCCCTGGGATCCCGTCTCTGCAGAGAAGGGCGAGTATCGTCATTTTATGCACAAGGAGATTCATGAGCAGGTGCGTTCGCTGACGGATACCATCGCCGGACGCGTAGATTTCGAGGCCGGCCACATCCGTTTGCCAGACTTGAACCTGACCCCTGAGCTGGCGCGTGGGATCAATAAGATTTTCATTACGGCTTGCGGGACAGCTGCCTACGCGGGAATGGTGGGCAAAGTGCTAATCGAGCGTGTTGCGCGCGTCCCTGTGGAAGTTGAGATTGGCTCGGAGTTTCGTTACAGCGATCCCATTGTGGGTGAGAATGATATTGTGCTGTCGATTAGCCAATCAGGAGAGACAGCCGATACGCTGGCAGCCATGGAAGAAGGTCGCTCCAAGGGTGCCAAGCTTTGGTCGATTGTTAACGCTATCGGATCGCAAGCCATGCGCATTGCCGATGGTTTTATCTCTATGCAGACGGGCCCTGAGATCGGTGTTGCCTCGACCAAGGCGTACACAGCTCCTTTGGTTGATTTATACATGCTGGCCATCTTGTTGGCCGATTTGCGAGGCACGATCGATGAAGCTAAGCGCCGCCAGCTTGTGGCCGATCTGCGTTTGGTGCCTGATCTGGCTGGAAAATGTCTGGATCGCGAGGCTGACGTCGAAAGAGTGGCACAGTCTCTGGTGGATGTTAAACATGCCCTTTACTTAGGACGCGGGGTCAATATGCCCACAGCTTATGAGGGCGCGTTAAAACTCAAAGAGATTTCCTACATCCACGCTGAAGGCTATCCGGCTGGGGAGATGAAACATGGCCCGATTGCTTTGATTGATTCGGAGATGCCTGTGGTGGTGATCGCGCCACGCGATCCCTGGTATGAGAAGATGTTCAGCCAGATCGAACAGGCCAAGGCCCGAGGCGGGCGCGTGATCGCTGTCGCAACTGATGGGGATGAGTTAATTCCCCCTGTGGCAGATGAAGTCATTTGGGTGCCCGAAACGCCATGGATGCTCAGCCCGGTGACAACGGTAATACCCTTGCAAATCTTGGCCTATCACATTGCTGCCTTGCGAGGCCTGGATGTCGATCAACCCAGAAATTTGGCGAAGTCCGTGACTGTTGAATAGGAGTGGTTGGTGGGTAGGGATTGGTCAAACTTGGTAGTGTTGACATTTCAAATGCCTACAGGCAAATAGTGCAATTGTGAGAATGCTATTTCCAGAGAGAAGCCGCCAATTGTCAACACGGCCTAGTGGTGTTGAAACTGTCGATAGTCGCTGTCTTCGAGGGCATTTCGACCGGCTCAATGCACCGCCTCAGATAGCGGTGGTCTCAGAGGGCTGAGGCGATGTATTGAGCTTGCCGAAATATTCTCGCCTGCACTGCGACCAACGGAAACATCGATATGAAGCCCAGCTTACTCTGGTTGATGTTCTGATCACCTCGTAAATCACCACTCCCAGTTACAAATTGGGGTATAATTCCTTTCCGTATTACAATAAATAGATCGATAGGAGAATCGTATGGATGCGGTAACCGTTTCCCCAAAATACCAAGTTGTGATTCCCAAAAGGGTGCGCAACTCTCTCAATATCCAACCTGGACAAAAAATGCAGGTGATCGAATACGGAAAGAATATTGTTCTGATACCTGTGCGCCCGATAAAAGAAGCGCGCGGATCCCTACCAGGTATTGATACCGATCCCCAGCGTGAAAAGGAAGATCGCCAGGTATGAACATCGTCGATTCATCTGGATGGTTGGAATACTTTGCGGAAGGAGAAAACGCTTCTTTTTTCGCCCCAGTGATCGAAAAAACAGATCAGCTTATTGTACCTGTGATCTGTCTCTACGAAGTATTTAAACGCTTGATAGCCCAACGCGGTGAGACGGATGCCCTGGTTCGCATTGGTGATATGCACCAAGGACAAATTGCTGAACTTACTTCTCCGATAGCTCTTCAAGCCGCCAAGTTTTCAGTAGACTTGAAAATTGCTATGGCAGACAGTATCATCCTCGCAACAGCCAATGCCTTTGATGCAATTTTATGGACCCAAGATGCTGACTTTGCAAACGTGGAAGGTGTGAACTATATCAAGAAGAAATAAATCGACCCTAACAGGGTTGCCCAAAAGCTGAAGCTGCACGCCTACGCCCTTGAAGAACAGCACCGGAGCAGGCCACGCCTGATCACGTGAGCCAGCTTCAAATCTTGGCCTATCACATCGCTTCCCTGCGGGGTTTGGATGTCGATCAACCCAGAAATTTGGTAAAGTCAGTTACTGTTGAGTAGGAGTGGTTGGTGGGAAGTTGGAAGTGGATAGTGAGTTTACAAAATAAGGAGACTGTCCACTATCCACTGTTCACTGAACACTGTTTACTGGCATACCCACATCGGATGGCGAAATTTGCGTAAGATATGTTCTGCAGTGCTGCCCAAGGTTAAGTGCCTTATCGGGCGAAAACTGAATCCCCCCATAAATAACAAATTGCTGCCCTGATCTTTGGCAGTTTCCAATACAGTTTCAGCGATTGGGCCTTTTCCAAGCACATAATTTACATTTTTAAGTCTGTGTAGAGTCAGGTAGCTAGCCGCCTTCTCCAGGGCATCGTAACCTGTATTCTCGGTTTGCACAGTAACTACAGTAAGATCTTTCTTCCAGCGTGAGGACAAATAGGTTGCGATGAATAAGGCTTCATCTGCTTTAGGGCTGCCATCATAAGCCAATAGGGCATGGCTGTAATCGGATTCTGTTCCGTTGGGCCGTACTTGGATGGGGCGTGGGCACTGTTGAATGATGCGTTTTAAATCTGGGCTAACACGCTCAAGGGGTTTATCCACGGGAGGGCGAGTGCTGTTGACAATAACAAAGTCAACCCAGGCGGCATGTTTGATGATCGATTTTACGGGGCTGTTGCCAACTTCAACTGCAAATTCTCCCCTTATACCTGTATCTTGGCAACTTTGGTTAAACCTTTCTCGCATCTGATGGACATTGTCGCTATCGACCAGTTTTTTGTCTTGCACAACATGCAATCCGAGAATGTGATCGCCATCAAATTGAGCAGCGCCCAAAATGAATTCAAACATCTGCCAACCTTCTTCACTGCCATCCAAGGGGACCAGGATATGTTCAAACAGATGATGGTAGCGATGTCTGATCAATTGCTGTCGCGACCAAATTCCAGGTGAAGGGCCTCGATCTAAAAAAGGAGATATTTTTCTGAGTATTCTTCTGAAGAAGTTGGGGGACTGTTCTTCCTTGATAATCAAATCGCTGACGCCAGTTTCTAAATCGACATGCCAGCCAAGTTTCTTTTCTAGTTCCACCTGCCGCTCAGAGAGCAGCACGTACATATCCACTTCTGTTCTTTCAGGGAAGTGGTGCAAGATGCCTAATTCTCGGATAATGCGCACGACGGGGAGGAATATCAGATCATACCAATTCTCGACGGCTTTATCCCATAGTTCACTTTCATCCTGTATTTCCGTATCCTGCTTGATGATATTGTATTCGGCCTCAATTTGGTTGAGAATGAAATGATAATGCCCACAGAAAGTCATTTGTAAGTCAACTTCGGGGCGGAGTTTATCTAAGTTCGTTTTTTCTAAAAAGGCCGCATAACGAGATTTGCAGATGATATCGTTGGGATCATCGTCAGCGGTTAAGGGTACCCTTGTGGGAACTTCTAACACATAAGCTGAAATGGTTTTGCTGTTCAGTTGGCGGGCGATCGATACGCGATGGTTCCCGTCCTGAACAAAATAGGCATCTCCAACCTGATAAACGTCGATTGGGGGCATGCCAACCATGTCATCGACGGCTGCTCTCACTCCTGCCCACCGTTCCTCATCGTCATCTCGTTTTGGTAAGAAGCTGCGCGTAAAATCACCATACCGAGAGACGCTGCCCACAATCTTTGATAAGGGAATTTCTTGTAGACCTCGTTTGATGGATTCCCCGGTACCACGAAGCTGCTGGCGGATATCATCGAACCCCAGCAATTTGTCTGCATCCCCCCGGATGCGCGACAGAATCTGTTGCATGACAGCCTGTTTTCTAGCGCGTTGGAAATCTCGCAATGCCAGTTGGTAATTGACTCTTGAAAATTTGGGAAGGCGTGTGCTTCTCATAGGAATGATTATTCAAAGGAGATAATGGTCAATTAAATAGTACCATATTGAAATTAAAGAGTGCCTTAAACATTAGGGAGTGGTGAAAAAGCTGGTGTTTTACAAAACCCAATTCAAAAAGTGTCATTCTGAACGCAGCGTAAATGACAGTTGAGAAGTTTGTGCTATCCGAATAGTTTCCACCACACAAATTGCTGGTCTATGGCGTTGTAATCCGTTCACGGAGTCTGGTGATTTCGCCGGTAATTTTTGCAGTACTTGCTGTATTCACGGTTATTTTTGGCCTGATGCAAGGCATTGGCACTATATTATTAATCGGCTGTACCGGGTTGATACTGATTGGGTTGGGAATCTTTGCAGTCTTGATGCGCGAGCGCATTAAAGAGCTTGGTGATCGATTCGCTGACTGGCAGGCATAGAACAAAGGCTTTGCTCAATTTTTCTATATGTTTTATTCACACGGCTCCCCCACGCCGCATTCCCAATCAGTGCACCAAAATTCTCCCTCTTGGTTGCCTTCCAATTGATTGTCAATTAGTTGGATAATACTCTCTTCTACCGGGCACGTACCCCAGTTCCACATCCAAATCCCCACAATATTGCCGTATATTCGGTTATCTTCGACAACGTACCCGATGGAAGCTTCCGGATATTGGACATCCTCATCGCTGAGCATAATTCCTGGCCCATTGTGGTCAGAGATCTGGTTGCCTCGCACTGAAATTTCTTTACCTCCATCGACCCAAATACCTGCGTCCCACCAATCGCCATTGGCGTCAACCTGGTTTTTCTCAACGCGGTTATTTTCTACCAGAACATTCTCGCTGTCTTCAACCAGAATACCCCCACCGATTGTGCCGTAGACATAGTTGTCACGAATGATCACATCTTGGTTGCCATAGGTGTTGATGCCCGTGCCCAGGATGAAATTCTCCCAGCGCTCCTGGTTGGGACCGTTGTCTGCGGCCTCGTTGCCTTCGATGATCACATCGCGGGCACCCAACACATTGACCCCAAACCCCTCCTCTTCGAGGTCAGGATCGACTGAGGCGCGCCCGTTGCTGGTGAATTTGTTGTCCCGGATTATAAAACTTGACCCTTCCAGGATCAGCAATCCTTCATCAAGATAATTACGGAATTCAATCCCTTTGAGGATAATATTTGTGCTTTCGACCAGGGCAATGCCGATGCTGCGTGTTGATTCACCATCCAGAACCGGTTGTGATTCTCCCTTTGGGTTGGCGCGAATGACAATGGGCGCGCGATTGTTCCCAAAGTCTCCCATGATGACAGATTCCTGGTATATGCCCGGTGCAATGTTCAACGTCTGGCCTGGGACCAGATTGCAGAGAGCATAAGCCAGAGTCTCTAAGGGAGCAGATGCAGTGCCTGGGTTGCTGTCATCACCTTCGAGGGATACAAAGAGTTCATCTCCATCTTTGGGTTGAGCATCCTCCCCCAGGCACTCAACTCCGTTTTGGAAAACAATGCCGACCAAATTTCCATCTGAGGTGACATTTTGAACCCAAACCTCTTTTGCACTCCTGCAGGCGCAGAGGGTGATAGACAATATTATTAGTAGCCCAGATTTTTTGTAGTTCTTCATATAAACCCTCCCGATCTATCACATATATAATAACTCAAGCACAATTGCTCCAATTATAGATTAAAATTAGAACTATGAAGCTTTCTCAATCGGAATTGGATGCAGCCAAAGGCGCGGCGATTTTTAGGGACTTAACGACGGATGAATTTGATCAAGTAATTGCCGCAGCGAATATTAGAGAACTTAGCGATGGTTCCTTTTTCTTCTTTGAGGAAGACCCTGCTGAAATTGCATTCATTCTGATAAAAGGCAAGATTAAACTTACCCAAGTTACCGGCGATGGTCAGCAGGTAATCTTGGGATATTTGGTGCCGGGGCGAGTTTTTGGGATTATTGCTATTCTAAAGAAAGTTGCTTATCCGGTTTCGGCTGAGTCTGTGGGGAAATGCCGGGCGCTAGCTTGGGATAGAGCAACAATGAATTCACTCATGGAGCAAACCCCGCGGTTAGCACTAAATGCTTTGCGCATCATGGCTGGCCAGATTAGAGAATTTCAAAATCGGGTTCGGGAGCTTTCAACCCAGAGAGTTGAACAGCGGGTGGCGCGTGCGGTCTTGCGGCTTGCACGACAGTCTGGTCGGAAAACCGAAGATGGGGTATTGATCGACCTCCCGCTTTCACGTCAGGATTTGGCTGAAATGACCGGCACGACTCTGTATACTGTTAGTCGTGTATTCAAAGAATGGGAGAAGCGCGGTCTGGTTGCAAGTAAACGGCAGCAAGTTATGGTTGTTTCTCCCCACGGGTTAGTGACGATTGCCGAAGACTTGCCCCGAAGTTTCAATTCTATTGCTGACATTGGAATGGAGTTGTGGGGAGACACTGAAAGCGACCTTTAGCAATTTGTTTGGGGGCGATTTCATATTGAGATTATTTTCAAAGAAACCATTCAATAACTGAATAAACCATATTTACCTAATTTAGTCTATTATTTGCGCTGGCGCAAAGACTTTGTGATTCGTCTGCAGTACGATGAGCAAAGAAAATAATTAGATTCAGGAGGAGAATCCCCAAATGAAGAAAATTCCAATCCTTGTTTTACTAACATTGGCACTTCTTTTGAGTGCCTGTGGTTCAGGCGAGCCTGCTGAAGTTGACCCAGAAGCAGTTGTTGCCGCATTTCAAGGCGGTGGCTGTATTGCCTGCCATGTAATTCCAGGCATTCCTGGTGCAACCGGCAATATTGGACCAGACCTAACACTGATGAGTGATGTTGCCGAAGCGAATATGCAAAGCAGCACATACACCGGAAGTGCCGATTCTGTTGAAACCTATGTGCGAGAAGCTATTGAGGATCCCGATATCTTTATTCCAGCAGATTGCCCCAGTGGACCGTGTCAGGCTGGACAAATGCCGGCCACCTTGGTTGATGTAATCTCCAGCGAGCAGTTGGATATCGTTGTCCAGTATCTAGCGGGCTTGCCAGAGGGGGCATTGGAAGGTGCTGAAATTTCCGCAGAAACTGGAGAAGGTGACACACCAACACTCACCGATTCCGAGTTCGAGAAAGCGACCCAAATCTTTTTCGAGCGCTGTGCTGGTTGTCATGGTGTGCTTCGGAAGGGTGCAACAGGCCCTGGACTTACACCTGATTTGACACTTCCTAAAGGCACCGTTGCCCTGTCCTCGATTATCTTCAATGGTACACCGCGCGGTATGCCCGATTGGGGCAAGCAAGGTGTGCTAACTGAAGCTGATGCCGAGCTGATGGCTAAGTTTATTCAGAATGAACCACCACAACCACCGGAAATGTCCCTCGACCAGATGCTCGATACCTGGAAAGTTTTTGTTGAACCTGAAGATCGCCCCACGTCACCGCAGCATGATCGTGATTGGGAGAATTTCTTCGCTGTCACGCTGCGTGATGCCGGTCAGGTGGCGATCATTGATGGTGATACGTACGAAGTGGTAAACAATGTCAATACGGGTTATGCAGTGCATATCTCGCGTATGTCGGCGACAGGACGATATGTATTCACTATCGGTCGTGATGGTAGGTTGGCGCTGATCGATTTGTGGATGGAAGTTCCTGACAAGGTTGCTGAAGTTCAGACTTGCTATGATGCCCGATCTGTCGAAACCAGTAAGTACAATGGCGAAGAAGGCGATTTCACTGACAAGTATGCGGTTGTGGGCTGCTATTGGCCGCCTCACTTTGCCATCCTGGATGGCGAGACCCTGGAGCCCTTCAAAGTGGTCAGCACCCGCAGTTATACGTATGACACTGAAGAATATCACCCTGAACCGCGCGTCGCTGCAATCGTTGCTTCACACTACGCCCCCGAGTGGATCATCAACGTCAAAGAATCGGGTCAAATTTGGATGGTAACCTATTCTGATCCTGAGAACCCCACGATAAAAATGATCGAAGCTGAACGCTTCCTCCATGACGGTGGCTGGGATTCAACGCAGCGCTATTTTATGGTCGCTGCTAACCAGGCTAACAAGGTGGCTGTAGTTGATGCACTTGAAGGTGACCTGATCGCGCTGGTAGATACACCTTCAGTGCCGCATCCTGGCCGCGGTGCCAATTGGATCGACCCTGAATACGGCCCAGTGTGGAGTACCTCGCATCTTGGTGAGGGTTCGTTGATTGCAATTGGCACGGACCCTGAGGAAAATGCGGATAGCGCCTGGCAGGTGGTACGCAATATCCCACTTCAAGGCGGTGGTGGTTTGTTTATCAAAACGCACCCTAACAGTAAATGGATTTGGGCGGATCACGTCCTCAACTCTGACGAGGTGATCCAACGCACAATTTGTGTGATCGCTAAAGAAAATCCCACAGAGACCTTCAAGTGTTGGGAAGCTGCTGACTATGGACGTGCTGTTCACTTCGAATACAACAAGCAGGGAACGGAGATTTGGGTTAGCATTTGGGGAACAGCCGATCAGCCGGGGAAGACCGGTGAGATCGTCATCTATAATGATGAAACTCTAGAAGAGATTGCTCGCATACCCAACTTGATCACACCGACGGGTAAGTTCAATGTGTACAACACTGTGCATGATGTTTACTAGAAATTTGTAACAGTAATAGAGAACCGGATGCCAAATAAAAAGGCATCCGGTTCTTTTATATTTGAAGTTTTGTACTAACTAATCGGTGACCCGGCTATCCCCTGCAATGCAAACACAGATATCGGCTCTTGCTTGCCGCGCACGGGGACTTCACCATAGGGATGACATTCTGCCCTGGTACCCCCCAAAGCTTTTTGGGTGTCTTCACTGAGTAGAACCGTGGCACCGAGTTCTTTGGTCAGTGATTGTAAGCGAGAGGCCAAGTTTACAGGATCACCAATTACGGTATATTCTACGCGTTCTTCGCCGCCGACGTTACCAGCCACAACTTCCCCTGAAGCGATGCCAATACCAATTGTTAAGACGGGCATGCCAATAGATAGTTGCTCGGCATTGAACTCCGCCAAAGCGCGGGTCATTTCCCAGGCAGCACGCACAGCTCGTAAGGCGTGGTCAGGTTGTCTTATTGGAGCACCGAAGACCGCCAGGAGCGAATCGCCGCCAAATTTGTTGACCAACCCACCTTCGTCTACAATCACATCCACCATGCGGGTGTAGTAACGGTTCAATATGTCCACCACTTCCTGAGCGGGCAACCTCTCTGAGAGCCCAGTGAAATCACGGATATCTGCAAATAAGGTAGTGGCTGATATGTTTTCACCCCCCAAATCCGCACCATTGTCGAGGACCTTCGCTGCGACTTCTTTGCTGACATATCGGCCAAACAGGTCGCGCATGCGTTGAGCATCCCTAAGTTCTGCGACCATCTTGTTAAATTGAGATGTCAGTTCGCCGATCTCATCACTGGTTTCAATGGCCAGCGTAGAAGTGAGATCTCCCTTTCCAACTTGTTTCATACCCTGAGATAACCGTTTGAGTGGTCCTACCAAACTGTGGGTAGTCAAAGTTCCGATGATGAAATTGATGATCAGGCTACTGACTACGATGAAGATGATCAATGTTTGCAGTCTCCCAATAATATCGAATGGATCGATTGCTGGGTCCATAATCCTGAAGATGCCGTTGTTTCCAGCTATACCGATAATTACAAGTGGGACAAAGCCGGTTAGGATGAGAGTCAGGATTAGACGTATGCCAACAGTAATTCGTGGCTCTTTCAATTCAATCTCTTCATTTTCAGACAAAAATCTGGGAAGATGAGTGCGCCACTGTGTATCTGTCAGTACGAATGCCAGCATGAATGCTGTTGTGCCGCCGACCCCGCCAACGCCTAAAAATGTACGCGTAAAAGTTTGCATGTCGGTGCTTGCGAACATCAGCCCACCTTGTCCGAAAAATACACCAATCAGTGTCAGAATGGCAAAGCTAATAGCAGCTAAGTAGAGAGGAAAATTAATTGCCCAACGTCTAACTTTGGCAGGTAATTCTTCTAAATCTTGCCCTTTCATTAATCGCTGTTCCCATTGGTTCAACGGTCTGGCGCGTAAGATGCCAATCAGCCAGGTTGCCAAACTACCAAGGACCAACACCACAGAGAAAGTTGTCCAATCAGCCTGACTACCGCGCCAGAAGAGCTTGTTTTGAATATATGTCTGGACATCGATGTAAGCAAAATAGAAGAAAACAATCAGCGCCCCAAGAATGTTGCTAAAAAGGACGCTGAGGAGAATTCGATGGTAATTTTTCATTTGATTACTCCATTGAAAAAACTCATCTCGATTATTCCATTGTTTCGTAGATAAGTGTATTTGGAAAGAAAGTATACCAACCAAACCAGTATGCCAGGTGACCATTCACTCTCGCAGCCACTTTACCTTCAGGCCCAATTAAGGCCTCTTCTGTAACCTGCCATGGACTACCTTCTGAGTCGAGAACTGTATCAGGATCAGGCCCTGGAGAAAATTCTTCATCTAAACGGTCATATGCGCGCACCTCTCCGCCCGCCTTGTAAATCACCGGGCCCACGCGTTGATTCTCGCCATCAACAAAAATTTCTCCACGAGTAGCCACTAAAACAAGATTTGTGTTCCCAATCGTGTCGTTAACCACCTGAGCATCTGATAGCAAGTCAATTGGATACGCCTTTGGAACACCTTCGATCTGCAGAGCGTAAATCCTTGCTTTGGTATCTAATAAATCGCTGCGTTGCCAGACGGGGAACATGGTGTCCTGGTAGGCGAAATAATCTCCATAAGCCGCACCGGGGAAGTATGGTCTTTCATAACCTGTATGGATGTCAAGGACAAGGGTGTCAGGATGCTGCGCTAACCAGGATTCCCAAGAAGTTACAACAACAGGGAGTAAGTTTAATTTGATTCCCGATCCAACCAGTTCACCAAGGACTGGTTCACCAGTGAGTTGGTTCCAAAGGGTATTAGTTTGGCGGTCATACATCAATTTATTGGAGCGATAGAGAAAACCTGAAGACCCAAAAGAGTAAGTCTTTCCGTTGGATGCCCGCCCATCAAATGCAATCCCTGCACCGCACAAGGTGCAGTAGGCCAAAGAAACGGGCACATCACCGACAGTGTCATTGGCCATCTCGTGCCAATCAAGAATTCGTAATGGATAGGCGCGATGATCACCATTGATAGATATGCCAAAAACCGGCTCTTCAGGTGTCAAATAATCTGCTTCGGAAGGTTGGATCATTTTGGCATGATCCAATGCTGGGATACCATCCACCACAACGCCGCCCCACATGATTTCCTCAGTCCGGATTGTGGATGGATAGTCATCTTGCAAGAAAATTCCAAACCCCTTGTCGATTGCGCTCAGGAGCTGCCCCTTCCAGCCTGTAAAGCCCGGAGGCGGGATAAGTTCGGTTCCACCGTACCACTCAACCCAAGCAGGCCAATCCCCTCCAAACGGTTGGCCGCTAATTTCCTCTAATAGTTCAGTGGTTTCAGTATAACCAATATTTCGATAGATTCCTAATTGAGCTGCTCTGAGCAGTTCCAAAAAGACAGCTGTGAAGCGACTATCTTCAGATTCGATGATCGTATTGATTGTCTCGCTTAATTCATCCCCACTTGTTTGCAGAAGTTGATACATCAAAATAGTGGCTGGATCTTCAGGGCCCGGGGCAGTATCAGCACTGAAATTGGAGTCATCATTTTCCTTGGATGAATCTTCCACAAGGGTCACATTTGCAGCGGCATCTTCCTGTTCAGTTTCCTGAGTAGTTTCTTTCGTGGGAGAACATGCAGCTAAAAGCATCAAAAATATAACCAATAATATCTTTCGCATCTTGAGTGTCCTTTCAAACATAGCAACCAATAAATATTTGAATTCATTGTATCGATCAATTATTACGAATATCTTATGTTTTTCGAGTGAATATTTGCGCTGGCACAAAGATGATTTTAATAAGATTAGGTATATTTGCTTTGTATTTGGATATCGATCGAGATGAGCGAACCTAAAATTTCACCAGATATGCGTATGGCTGCAATCATCAATACCTGGCCAGAGACCATACCCGTATTCCTTGAATACGGCATGATCTGTGTAGGCTGCTATATGTCTGAGTTTGATACGTTGTCAGACGCATTGAAGATTTACAAAATTCCCATCCATCAAATCCTGGATGACTTGCATCAGGTGATTTGCAAAAACCCAAATGATATTAGTATAAGGAATGATTGAATGGACGTAGACCTTATTCGCGAAGCATTGCGATTTGTGAAAGACCCAGAGGTGGGTGTAAATATTGTCGATTTAGGTTTGGTTTATGATATAGCTATCGACTCAGATACAGTCGACGTCAAAATCACGATGACTTCGCCTACTTGCCCACTGCATGCAGTGATCACTCGCAATGTAGAGAACACGATTCGGGCTAGATTTCATACCATTCGGTTGGTCAATGTTGAATTGGTTTGGGATCCCATTTGGAATCCAGCGATGATGTCTCAAAAGGCAAAACAAACCCTTGGATGGTAATCGATGGATTCTAATAACACGAAGTTTCACTTTCCCTTGATGCTGCTGGCAATTGTGACTTTGATCGCTGCTGCTTGGGCAGGCATTATCCGCCTAGGTTGGAGTTGGCCGATACTCCATCCAACGCTGCCAGTTAGTCATGGTCCGCTGATGGTGGCAGGGTTCTTCGGCACGTTGATCAGCCTCGAGCGTGCCGTGGCGCTGGGAAAGCGTTGGACATATGTGGGTCCACTGATGAGCGGTATCGGTGGTTTACTGGTTGCCTTTGGCGTTACTTCGATGGTGGGTCCTTTGTTGCTTGTTATTGGTGCTATGTGGCTGGTGATTATTTTTATCGTCGTTCTTAAAGAGCATCTCACAAACTATACCGTTGTCATGGCATTAGGCGCTTTGGCATTGTTGGTTGGAAATCTTCTGTGGCTGCTTGGTTGGCCGATTTACAAATTCGTCTTCTGGTGGGCGGCATTTCTCGTATTAACCATCGCTGGAGAACGGTTGGAATTAAGCCGCATGATGCCGCGCACCAAGTTCAGCAATACAAGCTTTACAGTTGTCTTGGTTGTTTATTTGGTTGGGTTGTCCGCGATGGTGCCATCTTGGGATTTTGGCGTGCGCATTGCTGGAGTTGGGTTGATTGGGTTAGCAATCTGGTTGTTGAGATTTGACATTGCCCGACGGACCATTCAACAAGATGGGTTGACACGCTTCATCGCCGTCTGCTTGCTCAGTGGGTATGTCTGGCTTTTGATTTCTGGTGGGCTGAGCATTATTTATGGTGGGGTGGTTGCCGGACCCATTTATGATGCCATGCTCCATGCGGTTTTCCTGGGCTTCGTTTTTGCCATGGTTTTTGGCCATGCCCCGATTATCTTTCCAGCAGTGTTGGGGTTAGATATTCACTATCGCCTATCTTTCTATATTCCCTTGATTTTGTTGCATCTCTCTTTATTGTCGCGCACAGCGGGTGAATTGGCGGGGTTTGGCTGGGTACGTTTGTGGGGTGGATTGATCAATGTAGTTGCTGTATCGATATATTTTGGCATGATCGCACCTATTTGGAACCGCGGCAATTGAACCAAGTGAGTTATTAAGCAGTTTTCGGAAAGAGTGTTGATATAAGAGCCAAGCTCAAACCGAAAACTGCTCAGGCGTGGCGGTTATTATTGCTAGTACTATTTGTAAGCACAAACCGGCACGCACTTATGGGGGATTTGCCATCATTCAAAACTAAGCTTACAATTATCATTGAGAAATATTGATGATATTTGAAAGAATCTGGCATGACCAGCAATCCTGCAAAACTCTACCAACAGGCTAAACAGTGTATACATGAGAGCGATTTCGAGGGTGCCGAAAAACACTATCGCATGCTGATTTCGTTGTTGCCTGAAGTTCCGCAACCCCATTTTGAGTTAGCCGAGTTACTAGCGAAGATGGGTAAAAACCCCGCGCTGGTTATTAACCACTATGAGATGTTCATTCAATTGGCTGGTGACGAACCTGATCTCGGAAACAAGGTTGCCCAGGCAAAGCAAGAAATCCACCGTCTGCTCAATCCATCACCTTTAGGCACTAACAGCACTTCTATCGACAAAAAATTGTCGATGTTGATAACC
>CAYQQX010000059.1:0-23761 GCA_964419495.1 uncultured Anaerolineales bacterium | reverse complement strand
GTGCCCGGTCCGTGGTTGGTGATGCGTACGTGGAATTGACCGTGGGGCTGGCCGCCAGGGTAGATGTCGGTCACGGCCACATCGGCGGTGAAGGCGCCGGGGGCTGCAGCAGCAATGGAGCTGATCGAGAGGGCCAGGATCGCCAGAAGGGGCAGTACTTTGTGGGAAATTTTTGTGTGCTTGTTCATGTTGATCTCCTATTTGAATAATTTTTGATTTCTGCTCTTTTAGTCGCAGGAGATCATCAAAAAGTAACATATCGGTTGAGTTCGTTATTTTTCTTACCCGGAAGTAACAAAAGGTACTATTGAGTTCGCTTTGTTTTCTTGTTATACTTATTAATAACGTATTAATATGATTAATGTGATCTCACCAATAATATTGGCGAGATCAATCTTTCATTCCGAGGAGGATCCATGTCCTATTGGAGACAACCTCTAGATCGTGACCGCATTCAGGTTACACACGGTATCGTGCATATCATCGATGACCGTTGTAAAGGATGCGGTTTTTGTATTGAATTTTGTCCCCAAAACTATCTTGTCATTTCCAAGCGTTCCAATTCAAAAGGCTATCACCCTCCAGAAGTCATCGATGATCAGCAATGTGTGAATTGCGGTTTATGCGCCCTGTTGTGTCCAGATTTTGCTATCTTCATCGAGGATGGTGGCACGCGTACTCCAGACAAAGTGGTTCCGATTCAAAAAGGAGATGCCGACCGATGAAAAACGGTAAAGGTCAATTAACTGGTGAGCACTTCCTTTTAGGAGATCACGCCTGCGCTGAGGGAGCTATTTTAGCTGGGTGCCGATTCTTCGCCGGTTATCCTATTACGCCTGCGACCGAAATCGCCGAACGCATGTCCGTACGACTGCCGCAATCGGGGGGCGTCTATGTACAGATGGAAGATGAACTGGCATCGATGAACGCCATTTTGGGCGGATCATGGGCTGGAGTCAAATCGATGACGGCTACCAGCGGACCAGGGTTTTCTCTGATGATGGAAAACTTAGGCCTGGGGGTGATGCTCGAAACCCCATGTGTGCTGGTCAACGTTCAAAGAGGGGGCCCATCGACAGGATTACCCACCATGGTGGGCCAACAAGATATGATGCAAGCCCGTTGGGGCTCCCATGGTGATTATGAAATTATTGCCCTCAGTCCTACCTCCCCTCAGGATCTGTTCGATCAAACAATCCGTGCTTTCAACTTATCTGAAAAATACCGCATTCCAGTATTGGTGATGACCGATGCTGAAGTTGGGCATATGACCGAGAAAGTTGTCATTCCCCCGGTTGAAGAAATCGAACTCATTGAGCGACCGCAAGTATTTCGAGGTGATGTGGAGCCGGAACATTTCCGCGTCTACCGGGATAGTGCAAATGGCGGAAATGGATACATCTCACCTATGGTTTCTGCTGGTGAGGGGTACCGAATTCACGTTACTGGTCTGACCCATGATGAGCGCGGCTATCCTGCGATGAGCCCCGAGGCCAATGAGTGGAATGTAAGGCGTATCATAGACAAAATTCAAGCTCATAAGGATGACATCATCGAGGTAGAAGAGCAGAATTTGAAAGATGCGGAAGTGCTTGTTGTTTCGTACGGGATTTCTGCCCGCACCTCTCTATGGCCCATCGAAATGGCCCGCAAAGAGGGAATTCGAGTGGGTTATCTGAGGTTGATAACAGTGTGGCCGTTCCCAGAGGAACGTATCCACGCTCTGGCCAAAAAAGTAAAAGGTATTATCGTGCCGGAACTCAACATGGGTCAAATGGCCCGGGAAGTAGAACGTTGTGTTGCGGGACAGACTCCTGTATACGGCGTTCACCGAGCGGGAGGGGATGTTTTAGAGCCCGAACATGTGCTTGAATCGATTCGCAAAGCTGCCGGACGGACAAAAAAATCTAAAAAGAAGGGCAAGGAGTAAGCCATGACCAAACAGCCTGAAGAAGTCATGCATCGCAGTGAGCGAGCCAGATTATTGGGATATGAACCTCCAGATGAAGGCGATTGGGAAACCGGCTTGCACCCTATGGATGAGCTGTTGCGCGGGGAGCGGTTGCCTCATATTTGGTGCCAGGGCTGCGGTTTGGGAACCGCGATGACGACATTTATCGGAGCACTGCAGTGGTTGGAGGAAAACGAGGCTTGGGATCTCGATAAGGTTTCCACTGTTTCTGGGATTGGCTGCACGGGACGCATCCCTGGATACCTTCGGCTCGATTCATTCCACACAACGCATGGCAGGGCGATCCCCTTTGCTACGGGGCTAAAGCTGGCCAATCCCGAATTGAAGGTCGTCGTTCTGTCTGGGGATGGGGATATCGCCGGAATCGGCGGCAACCACTTCATCCACGCCGCTCGCCGAAACCTGGATATCACTGTGGTGTGTGTAAACAACTTCAATTACGGCATGACCGGCGGACAGGTGGGTCCGACAACGCCCTTCGAGGCCAGAGCGGTGACTGCCCAATATGGGAATTTCGAGTATCCATTCAATTTGCCTTATCTGGCGGCAGCCAGCGGTGCCTCCTTCGTTGCCCGTTGGACTACCCTGCATGCCCGGCAGCTTGAATGGACGCTCCGCAGGGCGTTGACGCATCCAGGATTTAGCTTTGTCGAAGTGATTGCGCCATGTTCGACCGCCTATGCCCGGTGGAACAAAGAAGGCCGCGGCCTGGATGAGCAAAAGTTAGGCCGCCGCGGCCTGGAGACCATGAAGTATTACCAACAAGTAGGCCGAATCGTAAACGATGTCCATCCCAAAGATGTGGATATCAAATTCAATGAGATTGGTGAGATCACGGAAATCATCGAAGGTGAATTTCTCGATGAGGTCAGACCAGACTTGAAAGCTGCCATGGATCAACGGGATACCATAGCGGAGAAAACCTGGTTGGCAGAAAAAGAGGCTGTGGACGGTCGACCCCATGTCCCGGCCAGGAAAGATCAGATTGAGCGCGCTGAAGTCCAATTAGGCGGTTTTGGTGGCCAGGGAATCATCAGTGCAGGGAAGATCATTGGCATTGCGGCAGCGATCTACGATAAGGTGGAAGCTTGTTTCACCCAAAGTTATGGGCCTGAAGCCCGGGGCGGTGCTGCTGGATCGCAGGTGGTCATCTCCAGCGATCCTATCCACCACCCCCACCTGGTCGAACCAAGTAGCATGATCATCCTGTCGCAGGGGGCTTACACGAAATATGTTCCCGCATTGGCTCCTGGGGGCACATTGGTGATTGATGATAGCCTCGTAGAACTGCCCGATGACCACCGAACTGATATCGCGACATACGGCATCCCTGCGACAGTGATTGCCGAAGAAGCTGGGACCAGCAGGGCTGCCAATACAGTAATGCTAGGATTTTGGGCAGCGATTGTCGGTGTCGTCAGCCAAGAAGCTATGCGTGAGGCGGTGGCTGAATCAGTCCCGCCAAAAACGGTGGAACTTAATCTCAAAGTATTTGATATTGGATTCGAAGCAGGAGAGAAAGCCAAGGAGAAATTGTGAGTAAAGGTGCGCTAATCATCGGTGGTAGTACGGCTGGTCTCCAAGCTGCCCTTGATCTTGCCGATTCAGGGAATCCTGTACATCTGGTAGCATCGTCGCCTTTCCTTGGTAATGGTTCCTCGGAAAATATTGCACCACACCTGATGAATGCTCGCTGTTTGGAAGTTCTTCGTCACCCTCTGATCACTGTCTGGACGAATACCACAATCGAAAATGCAACAAATGAAGGTGGGGGCATTCGAGTAGATTTGCAGCAGAGGCCCCGCTATGTGGACATTTCTCGCTGTACAGCTTGCGAGAGCTGCATTGAGGTCTGTCCGGTGACAGTCATTGGGGAAGACCACACTGCTATTTACATCGATGGGCAGCCAGGTGTTGCGGCTATTGATAGACCAGGAAAGCCCCCCTGTTCTGGTACCTGTCCGGGAGGCATAAACGTTCAGGGGTATGTGGCGCTGATTGCACAACAGCGTTATCAGGAAGCGATCGAACTGATTCGAGAGGCTATTCCATTCCCTTCAGTTTGCGGACGGGTGTGCAACCATTATTGTGAGGCTAACTGCACGCGAGGAAAGGTTGATGAGGCGCTGAATATCATGGCGTTGAAGCGCTTTGTGGCTGACTGGGAGTACAAACGCCGCAATGAATTAGCTGAAGAAGAATCAACCAATGAAGCACCTGATTCATTAGGATATAAGATTGCCATCATTGGGGCTGGTCCCTCGGGGCTGACCGCGGCTCGCGATTTGGTTCGCCTGGGATACGAGGTTACTGTTTTCGATGCTTTGCCTGTTCCCGGTGGCATGATGCGGGTGGGCATTCCCCCACACCGCCTACCAACAGAAATACTGGATTGGGAAATCAAGCGCATTCTCGACGAGGGCGTCAATTTAAAGCTCGATACCTGGATTGATGATATTCCAGGGTTGTTAGAAAAGGGTTTCGATGCCGCCCTGATCGCAACCGGCGCTCACCGCGCCAAGAAAATCCCCATCCGCAACTCAAACCACCCCGATAACTGGCTCAGCCTGGATCTCTTGCGGCGAACTTGCCTGGGTGAGAAAGTCGACCTGAAGGGCAAAAAGGTTGTCGTCCTTGGGGGCGGCAATGTGGCTCTCGACACCGTGCGTTCGGCAATTCGCTTAGGAGCCGATGAAGTACGCATGGCTTGTCTGGAAACGCGTGGCGAAATGCCCGGGTTCGACTGGGAAATTGGTGTTGCTGAAGATGAGGGGGTAGAGATTTGCCCCGGACGGACCTTCAAAGAGATTGTCGTCAAATACAACAAAATTGTTGGGGTGCGTTGTGCGGAAGTGGATTTTCGCGGCTTCAAGGGCGGACGCCCTGACTTTGACGAAATCCCCGATTCGGAGCACATATTACCTGCCAACATCGTCATTTGGGCTATTGGCCAAGAACCGAATTTCTCCTTCTTACCCCATGATGGCAGCATAGACACCCGCTTCCCCTTCGGCATTCGCAGCAATGAAAATATGATGACCACTCTGCCTGGGGTGTTTGTGTCCGGAGATGTGCGCCGGGGGCAGACGTTCTTCGTCATCGATGCCATCGGTGAGGGGCACAAGGCGGCCCGCAGTATCGACCGCTATTTGCGAGGCGATAAGGGTGTTCAAGAACCTGTCCCTCAGAGAATGGTCGAATTTAGTGAGGCGGAAAGCAAAACTCGATTTGAGGACAGCAATGCTTCAGGACGGCATCGAGCAGAGATTCCTGCAATCCCCTTAAATGAGAGAGCCGGAAGCTTCGCTGAAGTTGATCTACCTTTGTCTGAAGAACAAGCTCTGACAGAGGCTAACCGATGTCTGATCTGTGGAACGTGCAGTGAATGTCTGTCCTGTGTGGCGGTATGCGAAACTGGCGCTATCGATCACAACCAAGGAGAGCTTCACAGCAGCATCCACATCAGCAATATCATTTATGCGGATCACGCAGACACTCCGCAGATGTTAGACAGTTTTGATGGGCAAGGACTTTATCGCATCTCCCCCAATGATGTTCTTATGGGATCGTCCATCGCGGTACAAGCGATGGGGAATTTTCTCAGTGATCGTCAACAAGTTCCGATTTCAACAACTTCCGAATCAAATGGTGGATCAGACCGCATTGGCGTGTTCATCTGCCAGTGTGGAGATGAAGTCGAAAGCGGAAAGATTTCATCCATTATTGACACGCAGGACGTTCGCGATCAAGTTTCAATGCTGCCCGATGTACTGCATACGCAGGTATTGTCCTTCTCATGCTCATCAGATGCAGCCAACACGATCAATACAGCCATCGAAGCGCATGCCCTAAACCGGGTGGTTTTGGCGGCTTGTTCCTGCTGCAATATCGACCAGGTGTGTTACAGCTGTACCTATCAACGGGTGCGCGCTAAGGATCATTTGGGGCTGTTTAACCCCATTGAAAATATACTGCCTGTGCCCAGCACTACAAAAGGATCCGCCAGATTTGAACTGGTCAATATACGAGAGCAATGCGCCTGGGTTCATGCAGATGAACCGCAAATCGCCACTGAAAAAGCTAGAACGTTAATTGAGGCGACAATTGCCCGTGTCAAGGCAGCCCCAGGAAAGCTCGCCGGAGCAAGATCAATTGATAAATCGGCACTCCTGATAGGGAGTGGACCAGCGGTGTCATGTGTTGAGGAAACGCTGGGTCAATTAGGGATAACAACGCAGAGCATAGAAGATGCCCCTGATCAGATCCAACGATCTGGCGGATTATTCTCAACGGCCGTCAATGAGCAAACATGGAGTGCCTCAACCCTAATCCTGATCCCAAATAATTTGGATGAACATAGGAAACAATTAGCCGCCTTCGGACGGGAGCGCCGCCGCCCCCAGATTCATGAAACCTGGGGTGGACTAGAAACTCATCGGCCGGGCGTTTTTTACATCGACCCAGAGCAAGATCCCACCATAACGGGAACTGCCGCTGCTGCGCGAGTGGCAGCCTGGATTGGCCGCACTGAGAGTCGTCCCCCAACTGCTGCCATTGTTGACCCTGATCGCTGCAGGGCTTGCAAAACCTGCATTGATACCTGCGAATATTGCGCTCCAGAATTGATAGAAGTCAATGGACGCTATGCATCCTGGATCGATCCAGCCATTTGTGTCAGTTGTGGAACATGTGCGGCGCACTGCCCGTCTGGGGCTATCAGCGCCGGTTGCTCAACCGACGACCAAATTGAAGCTATGTTAGATGCAATACTTGTAAAGTGAAAGAGGCTTTTCAAAGTGACTAAAGACGCTCTGATTGTCGGCAGCAACATCGCTGGCCTGCAAACCACCCTTGATCTGGCGGATTCAGGAATACGTGTTCACCTGATTGAAGCCAACCCTTTCTTGAATGCAAATGGTGGATCGTCTCATCGCTCCCCGAAGTTGAACACGCGCATGTTGGAAATTGCACGCCATCCAAATGTTACCGTGTGGACCAATACAAAGATAAACCACCTCGAGAAAAGTGAAAAAGAGTTCCAGGTGGAATTGCACCAACAGCCACGTTACGTGGATTTAGAACTTTGTACAGCCTGTGGGGAGTGCGTTGATGTCTGCCCTGTGAAGGTGCAAGACTCAGATCACAAGGTTATCTATTTAGATGGTCAGCCAGGTTGTATGGCTATCCATAAGGTTGGCAAACCTCCTTGTTCACATACTTGTCCTGGTGGCGTTCATGTGCAGGGTTATGTTGCCTTGATCGCACAAGGGCGCTTCCAGGAAGCCATTGATCTTATCCGTGAGGCGATTCCCTTCCCCAGCATCTGTGGGCGTGTCTGCACCCATCCCTGTGAAATCAACTGCCGCCGAATGGAAATCGACGCCCCCGTCAGCGTGCGCTTGCTCAAACGTTTTGTTGCCGATTGGGAAATGGAGCAAAGGAGCATGGGTGCTGGGGAAATTGGGAGCCAGGGTGAAGATGTCACACCATTAATAGCAGAAGATACGAAAAAAGTAGCTATTGTTGGCGCGGGCCCTGGGGGAATGACCGTTGCCGATCGCTTGGCTCGTAAAGGGTACCAGGTAACTGTATTCGAAAAACTCCCTGTTATTGGGGGCATGATGGCCATCGGTATTCCTGGATATCGTTTACCACGAGATATTATTGCACATGAATACCAGCAAATTCAAGACTTAGGGGTTGAAATCAGGCTCAATACTGCCATCGGTTCTGATGGTAATCACAGCTTGGATGATCTCTTGGAAATGGGCTACGATGCTGTATGTCTTGCAGTAGGTGCTCACAAAAGTCAATCCTTGAGTATCCCTGGCGAAGAACTTCCTGGCGTTGAACATGGGATTGATGTACTCAAGACCATCAGCCTAATCCATCAGCAGAACGACCTGCACAATGAAGTCAATCTGCTTCAGGTGCTCCGTAAAGGTATAAAAACCCGCATCGCAGTCTTGGGCGGCGGTAATACCGCGGTTGATGTTGCCCGTTCCTTGAAACGCTACAACGTCGAGGATGTCGGTATCTTATACAGACGCACGCGTGCTGAAATGCCGGCCATGCCAGAAGAAATCGAAGATGCAGAAGAAGAGGGCATTACGCTTGATTACCTGGTTTCTCCCGTGCGAGTTCTTGGTGACGAAGCCAATGGTGTGACTGGGTTAGAGTGCATGCGCATGGAGTTGGGCGAACCCGATTCCAGCGGTCGCCGTCGTCCGGTGCCGATAGAAGGCAGCGAGTTCGTCGTCGATCTAGATTTAGTGGTGTTGGCCATCGGCCAAAAACCTGATTTGGACTTCTTGGATGAAAGCCATGGGATCGATGTCACTCCCTGGGACCAAATCCAGGTTGATGGCCCTCAATTTATGACCAGTCGACCAGGCGTTTTTGCAGTTGGTGATGTGGTGACGGATGCTGAAATGGTCGTCATTGAAGCCATTGGCATGGGGAATAAAGCTGCCGAGGCCATCGATGCTTATCTATCAGGAGAACAACCTTACGAGTTTGCAACTGATGCGCAAGAAGTGCGCATCGCGGATAGAGTTCTGTCTGATGCTGAACGGACACAGAAGCCGCGTACACGTGTAGCAACGATCCCCATCGAACAACGCATGAGCAGTTATACCGAAGTGGAATTGGGTTATACGGCCGAACAAGCCATCGCTGAAGCCAGTCGTTGCCTAGCCTGTGGCCCATGCAGTGAGTGTCAGGCTTGCGTCCAGGTGTGCAAACCCGGCGCAATCATTCATAATCAACGGGATTCGTATCCCGAATTGAATGTGGGCGCTGTCATTTGGGCAGACGGTTCAGACGGAGATGATGATTGGACTGGTAAGGGATTTTTCTCTTTACCCCCAGAAGATCCCCTCCTGGGTTCGGCAGTGGCGAATCAGGTATGTGTGCATCTCAATGGTTCTGAATACCAAAAAGGCAATGTCGGGTTAATTGACACTGTCAACCACGCGGTGGGAAAAAGCCCCTGGGCAACGGATCAATCCCCAGGTTTTACTACTCAGCCAGATCGTACAGGCGTGTTCATCTGTCAATGCGGCACAAACGGAAATGGTGAGATTTCGAAAGTTATCGATACCCAGTCAATTCGTGCCCGGGCGGCGACCTGGCCTGGCGTCATTCACGCGGAAGTGCTACCTTTCTCCTGCTCAGCGGAAGGTGCGCACCAGATTGACGAAGCAGTTCAATCTTACAGCCTGAATCGGCTCGTGTTGGCAGGATGTTCGTGCTGCTCCATCGATCAGGTGTGCGATAGCTGCACGTACCAGCGCATTCGCTGCAAGGATAATTTGCAGTTGTTTACCAAGCCCGAACGTTCCAGCGCTCTTGGAACCATCGATCAGGCCACCAAATTTGTTTTTGTCAACATTCGTGAGCAGTGCGCCTGGGTGCATAAAGATGATCCAGAAGCAGCGACATCCAAGGCCAAGGCACTGATTGCAGGATCTGTGGCGCGAGCGATGGCAACCCCCACAAAACTAAATGGGGCAGAGAAAGTCCAAAAATCGGTACTTATTTTGGGAAATAGTGATGCTGCAAACAATTGCCTTTCAGCTATGAAAGAACGCGGGGTCGCTGTACGTCGTGTTGAAAGCTTGCCTGAAAGCGTTCATCATGCTGGTGGTCAATACATCGTCGCCCAAAATGGTCACACCTGGCAAGCTTCGGCATTGATATTAGCGCCAAAGAATAAGCCTGAAAGGAAACGCTTATTCAAAGCATTTGAAAGCCATAAGCCTCTTCCCGAGGGGCAATTAACAAGGAATGGAATTGAGACTCCAAGACCTGGCGTATACCTTATTGAACCAAAACTAGATCCATCTATTGCCGGTGCATCTGCAACTGGGCGATTAATTGCCTGGCTAAATCGTGTTGGAAATCAGCATCCCATCGCTTCGACAGTGAATCCAACACGCTGCCGGGCTTGTGGAACTTGCGGCGAAATCTGTGATTTTGGAGCCCCCGAACTGATCGAAGAAAATGGGCATCACACATCATGGATCGACCCCACAATATGCAGTGGGTGTGGTACCTGTGTTGCACATTGTCCCTCGGGCGCGATAACGGCTGGGTACTCCACGGATGCTCAGATCGAAGCTATGCTCAGTGCGATTCTTGCGCGTCCAATTTAATTGTGAGGAATTAACGTATGGTGACTATTCATCCAGACAAAATTGAGGAAAGCACTACCCAATCAAGACCTAAGGTGATCGTGTTTACATGTAACTGGAACGCCTATAGTGGATTGGAGACTGCCGGTGTGGAACACCTGACCTATTCTCCATCGGTACATCCACTTAAAGTGATGTGTTTAGGACAGATCAGCCCGGGAATCGTTCTGAAGGCATTCGAAAAAGGGGCTGACGGCGTCCTATTGCTGGGGTGCCCGCCCGGAGAATGCCACTTTGAGTTTGGTAATCGGCGTGCGGCAGAAATCTTCGAAGAAGTTAAAGGGTTGGTTGCTTTGCTTGGATATCGAGAAGAACAACTAAAGCTGGATTGGATTGGCGCTGGAGAAGGCGAAACCTTCGTGAACGTAGTTAACAATTTTGTGGAAAAGTTGAATGGAAGTGCTAGCGATGTTGCCTGATATGAAAGAGATCATCGATCAGAATCGGGCCTGGTTCTGTCTAGATTGCGGAAAATGCGGTGCGGTGTGCCCCATCAGCAAGTGGGAAGCACGTGAATTTACCAGTCCGCGCTTGCTGATTGAAAAGGCCCTTCAGGGGCGGACCGAAGAGGTCATGGACGATGCCCTGTTTTGGTCCTGTTTGATCTGTAAGCGCTGTACCGAGTTGTGCCCATCCGATGTTTATTTCACAGAGTTTCTACGCGATGCCCGCAGCCTGGCGCGCGGCTTAGATCGCGTTGGCGACTGCACCCACAGCGAAATGATCCAAACCTGGGGCAGAATGATGTCCAACCGCGACCAACGCCAGAACCGTCTCAGTTGGCTGACCGATGATCTGGAAGTTTCTGATGATTCAGATACGGTGTATTTTGTGGGCTGCCTGCCCTATTATGATCCTTTGTTCAAGAAAATGGATGTGGAAGGGGTTGCGGTTGCTCAGGCAGCGGTCAAAATCATGAATCATTTTGGCATCGCACCCCAGGTATTAGCTGAAGAACGCTGCTGCGGGCACGATCAGCTTTGGGAAGGCGACCAAGAAACATTCCGTACTTTAGGGCAGATCAACATCGAATACTTGAAAGAGAGCGGTGCAAAAAGGATCATCACCACTTGTCCAGAGTGCGCGCGCACCTTGAAAATTGACTACCCTCAATTCATAGAAAATCATGGATTAGAAGTATTACACCTAGTCGAATTCCTTGCTACGCAAGAGATAAAAGGTAGTGCAGATTACGATGCAGCGGTCACGTACCAGGATGCCTGCAACCTGGGACGTCATCTGGGCGTTTACGATGCCCCTCGCCAGATCATGGACAACCTGGGCTTTGACTTGGTAGAGATGAACCGATCGCGCAATGCCGCTCTTTGCTGCGGAACAAGCTGCTGGCGAGCATGCGGACAAGTGAGCAAAAGCATTCAAGTTGAGCGCTTAAAAGAGGCAAAAGCCACAGGCGCTGAGACCTTGGTCACATCTTGTATCAAATGTCAAATCCATTTCAAATGCGCCCAGAATGACCCCATTTTGGGTGATGAGATAGATATCGTGATAAGAGATTTAACAACTTTAGTGGCAGATAGTTTAATGGAAAGTTGAACGATGTAGGCGTTTCTACTGGAACGCCGATTTTCCTTTTCAAGGAGGAAGAATTTGACAGTAGAAAATTTACGTATCGGAGTATTCGTCTGTGATTGTGGTTCGAATATCGCTGGGACGGTGGATACCGAAAATTTGCGCGAATATGCAGAATCTTTGCCCGGTGTTGTCGCCTCAATCCGCAATAAGTATACCTGTGCCGATCCGGGACAGCAGGAAATCCAGGCTGCCATTCGAGATCATAATCTCAATCGAGTGGTTGTCGCATCTTGTTCGCCAACCTCCTACGAGGTAATTTTCCGCAGTTGCGTTGAGGGTGCTGGGCTAAATCCCTACCTCTTGGAAATGGCCAATATTCGAGAGCATTGTTCATGGGTAACTCCAGGGGATCGAGCTGCAGCTACAAATAAAGCTAAGGGTATCGTCAAGGTGGCTGTCGCCCGCTCTCAGTGGTTGTATCCCCAAGATGAAGAACAAGTTCCCGTCACTGATAGGGCATTGGTGATCGGTGGTGGCGTAGCTGGCATCCAGGCAGCGCTCGACCTGGCAGACGCGGGTCATCCCGTTGTGTTGGTTGAGAAAGAACCCTCCATCGGGGGCATTATGGCCCAATTGGATAAAGTCTACCCTGACATCGAATGTAGTATATGAATTCTCGGACCTAAAATGATGGATGTCGGTCGACATCCCAACATCGAATTACTGGCCTACTCAGAGGTTGAAGATATTTCTGGATATGTGGGCAACTTCAAAGCGCGCATCAGAAAGAAAGCTCGCTATGTTAATGAGAATGAATGTACTTCCTGTGGTGATTGTGTTGTAGAGTGTCCGGTTGTCGTTCCCGATGAATTTGAAATGGGCTTAGGCAGCCGCAAAGCTGTCTATATCCCCTTCCCCCAAGCTGTACCTTCATCTTATATTGTCAACGCTGACGAATGCCTGGGACAAAACCCGATTGCGTGCGGCAAATGCATCGAGGCCTGCGAGAAGGAATGCATCGACTTCAGCATGCAGGATGAGATCATCAACATCGAGGTGGGTTCTATCATCGTTGCCACTGGCATGGATGTTTACGATCCCACTGCGCTGGATGAATACGGCTATACGCGTTACGACAATGTGGTTACCAGCATGGAATTCGAACGCCTGATCAGCACAGGTGGACCTCTAGAAGGCCATTTAGGACGACCCAGCGATTTAAAGAAACCTGAGAAAATTGGGTTTATACAATGTGTTGGTTCACGCACCAATGACCTGGATAGGGGCAATCCGTACTGCTCCAATATTTGCTGCATGAATACCATCAAAGCAACGCAATATCTCAAGGACAATTACCCTGATATTGAGTCCACAGTTTTCTATATGGATTTGCGTGCCTTTGGCAAAGGCTTTGAAGAATTGCTCATGCGCAGCAAGGGCAATGGGGTGCTGTATATCCGCGGTTTGCCGGGAGATGTCATAGAAGATCCCAAAACCGGCAACTTGCGCATGACCATTGAAAATACAACAGCTGACCGGCTGGAAGATCATGAGTTTGATATGCTGGTCTTGGCAGTGGGTGCCACGCCAGCAACGGACACCGAAGTTGTCCGCCAGATGGTCAGCCTGTCCAAATCCCCCAACGGATTCTTGAAAGAAGCTCATCCCAAACTAAAACCTGTAGATACGCCCACCAAAGGAGTATTCATCGCTGGCGGTGCCGGAAGCCCCAAAGATGTGCGCGAGAGCGTTACCCAGGCCAGCGCAGCGGCATCACGAGCAGGGATTTTGCTGAACAAAAGCAAACTTGCAGTCGAAGCCATCACCGCTGTGGTGGATGAAGATTTATGTAAGAAGTGCGGCCTGTGTGTCCCGGTCTGCCCGTTCAGTGCAGTTTTGTGGGAGAAGAAAGAGGTCGCTCGCGTCACCAGCGCAGCCTGCAATGGCTGTGGCACATGTGCGGCGGAATGTAAATTTGGTGCCATTGAGATGCGGCACTTCTCAGATCAGGCTATTTATGCCCAGATCGATGCCATGTTGGAAGATGATCCTATGCAAACCGTGGTCACCTTTGCCTGCAACTGGTGTTCATACGCAGGTGCGGATACAGCGGGCGTGGGACGTATGGCGTATCCCCCCAATGCACGCATCATCCGCACCATGTGCTCGGGGAGGGTCAGCCCAGAACATGTTTGGTATGCCTTCAAGAAAGGAGCACCAGTGGTATTGGTCTCCGGCTGCCATTATGTGGATTGTCACTATATTGACGCCAACCGGTCCACGACGCGCCGTCTGGATGGTTTGTGGGATGCCTTAGAGAAAGTTGGAACGCGTCCCGAACGCTTACAACTAGAGTGGTGTTCCGCAGCCGAAGGCAGTCGTTGGCAAACGATCATGGAAGAAGCCGAGCGCAAGCTTCAGGATGTCACAGTCGAAGAAGTCGAAGAGACGCGTCAGGCGTTTGTAGAAGCCAAAATCCCTGGACCACGCAATCCCAGGCCCAAAGATGAAAACCAACCTGCTGATTATATTTGCTTACGCTGCGACCACGAGTGGTTGGGCATCTACAATTCCAATACCGAGAGAATCTGCCCCCAATGCCGCTCCAACAGCATCCGATGGCTGAAAGGCAAGAAAGTGCCTGCCTAGAATTCTCTAATTCTTAAAATATTTGCTAGAGCCCCAAACTTAATAAATGGGGCTCTTTTTGTTATCAAATATTTTTCCTTGAAAACCCACTGCCTTTGTTAAGCAGATTTCGGAAAGATTTCTGAAAAAAACACAAGCCCAAACCGAAATCTACTCAAGTGATGCTGTGAATATTGCTCATTTTATTTCAAACCACAAACAGCATCACACTTAATGGTAAACTTCCCCTCCGAGGAAACAGCATGAACTCAAATACCGCCATCGCCCATCCCAACATCGCCTTCGTTAAGTACTGGGGGAATGATAACCAGGAACTGCGCATCCCATCCAATGGTTCCCTATCCATGAACCTGGGAGCGCTGTTCACGCGCACGAGCGTGACCTTTGATGAATCACTGCAAACAGATCAGTTGATTCTGCACGGGGAATCGGATATAGGTGCCGCTCTTCAGCGGGTGAGTGATTTTCTCGATATTGTACGCAAACTATCGTCGACAAATTCCTTTGCCCGCGTGGAAAGTGAAAACAACTTCCCCATGGGTACGGGGATTGCCTCTTCGGCATCGGCGTTCGCGGCACTCAGTCTTGCAACCAGTAATGCTGCCGGGTTGAATTTAGAAGAGAAGGATCTATCCCGACTTGCTCGTCGTGGATCGGGATCTGCATGCCGCTCAATCCCAGGTGGATTTGTGGAATGGAAAAAGGGCAGCAAGGATGAAGATTCATTTGCGCAATCTATTGCACTCCCTGAGCATTGGGATCTGGTTGACTATGTCGCAATTGTCAGCCAGGAACACAAAGCTACAGGCTCCGTTGAAGGCCATAGCATCGCAAAAACCAGCCCTCTACAGGCTGCACGCATCAAACAGGTGCCCTCCCACTTGCAGCGTTGCCGAGAGGCAATTTTGCGGCGAGATTTCGAGAGCTTTGCCGAAATTACTGAACATGACAGCAACATGATGCACGCCGTAATGATGACATCTGATCCATCATTGATCTATTGGCTGCCCCCTACTCTGACCATCATGGGTGCGGTGCGAGAGTGGCGTAAAAGTGGGCTCCCTGTTTGCTATACCATTGATGCCGGGCCAAATGTACATGTAATCTGTGAAGCTGCATATCAGGAAAAAGTCGGATCTTTGCTCAATGAGATACCAGGCGTTAATCAGGTCATGCGATCTGATCCTGGAGGTCCAGCGCGGCTAATTAGCAAGTGATATTAGAAACCCGTTAGATCACCCCTGGTACCTACCACCCCCCCATAAGTCAAGATATAATCCAACTATAAAATACATATTTTCTCTGTGATGTACTCGGTGGGGTTGAAATATTGGGATCGCCCTTATTTCTCACAAACCCTGCCAAATTCCAGAGATTGAATAAAGGTAGAAAAATGTCAGTCTTATTTTCAATCTTACAACTGGTTGTTGCTTTATCTGTGCTGATCATCCTGCACGAGATCGGTCACTTTTTAGCTGCCAGAATAACTAAAGTCGATGTGGAAGAGTTCGGACTTGGTTATCCCCCCCGTGCGCTGACCCTTTTTGAAATCAACGGCACCAAATACACGCTCAATTGGCTGCCTCTGGGTGGATTTGTTCGACTAAAAGGCGAAGTCGATACCGATACACCTGGCGGATTACATGCTGCCAGCCCCTGGGCCCGCTTGTTTATTTATGCTGCAGGCCCGCTCATGAATTTTCTAGTTGGGGTGCTGATCTTCGCTTTCATGTACACCCAAACCGGCGCGCCTGATTACACCAAGGTTGAAATCGTTGGCGTTGCATCCGGATCACCCGCTGAGCAAGTTGGGTTACAAGATGGAGATATAATCACTGGTGTTGCTGGAATTACGGTGGACAGTACTCAAATTCTGAGCGAGACCATTTATGCCAATTTAGGAGAGGATGTTGATCTCTCCTTTATGCGTGGTGAGCAGGCCTATCAGGTGTCCATTGTTCCCAGAGAGAATCCTCCTGAAGGAGAAGGGGCTATTGGCATTATCATGAGCAATGCGACCTATCCCATCAATCTCATCGAAGCATTGCCTTTGGGTGCCCAGGCGACTTATTACCATACCATCTTCCTATTGATGATCCCTGGAGAAATCATCCGCGGCGCTATTGATCCCGGTCTGGCGCGGCCTGTTGGGTATAAGGGCATTTATGATGCCTATCAATATGTCCAGGAGCGCGATGAACCCCTGACCGATTCGCCCGTGAGCCTCAACGTTTTGCAGTTCTTTGCATCGATTTCGATCTCCTTGGCGGTGTTCAACCTTTTGCCTATCCCTGCCCTGGACGGTGGCCGCATCGCCTTTACTTTGCCCGAGATCATCCTTCGTCGACGCATACCCATAGAGTGGCAAAATGCGATCAACGTGATAAGTATGACGGCGTTAATTGCTTTATTCCTATATATTAACTTCTTGGATTTCACCAACCCAATTCAATTTCCCTGATGACTGATCTGACCCCTTTGAACGAAGCTCCCTTCGAGGATGTGGTCACCACGCTTCTCGATGGAGAAACAATTTTAGATCCACAAACCCTGTTTCGGCTTTCTGATTTGGAAGGCGAGAATGTCGAGAAGCTTAAAAATGCCTGGCCAAACATCCCCGACTGGCGTAGGCGCACCCTGCTACAAGACATCGAAGAATTAGCTGAAAGCAACTTATTGCTTTCTTTCGAAAGCGTCTGCCGCATTGCCATCGACGATGAAGACCCCCGAGTGCGCTTTCTGGCCATCCGCCCAATGTTCACTTATGAACCCGATGATCTTCTCGCGCAACTGATGAAGATGTTGGAAAATGACGATGACGAAAACGTGCGCGCTTGCTGTGCTTCAACCTTAGGAAAATTCGTATTTTTAGGCGAAATTGAAGAACTACCCGAAGAAACTTCGAATAACCTAGTCGATTGCCTGCTTCGTGTGACCAAGGGGAAGGACAGCTCTGCAGTCCGCCGTAGGGCATTAGAAGCCTTGGGATTCGCCAGCAACAAAGAAGTACCCAAACTTATCGAAGCTGCATTACAGCGGGAGGATACCGATTGGTTGGTCAGCGCCTTATTTGCCATGGGCCGCACTTATGATAAACGCTGGAACGAGGTAGTCATCAGCATGTTGGATCATCAACTGCCCGCGGTGCGCTTTGAAGCTGCTAGAGCCGCAGGGGAATTAGAAATCAGCGACGCGGTCGAAGAACTCCTCGACCTGCTCAACGACAGCGATGATGAAGTACGTTTGGCCTCTGCCTGGTCTCTCTCTCAGATTGGTGGTGAAGGGATCAAAGACACTCTCGAAAATCTATTGAAATCAACCCGCAACGATGAAGAAGCAGGTTTGATCCAGGACGCGCTAGACAATTTAATGTTCAACGAAGATATGGACCTTTTTGGTCTGATAGAATTCGACGACGACAATGATTTCTTGGGGTGAAAATATCGCCAATTCTGCTTCAACCAAATATCTTATTGAAAGAAAACAACTTTGAATTCACTATTGCCTCTCTTTCTCAATAACTTATTTCCCATTCTCTTAGTTGCCGGAATTGGATACACACTTGGCAAAGTTCTGCATGTTGACCCTAAATCTTTGTCCCGAGTGGTATTTTATGTTTTCAGCCCTTTCTTAATATTTGAACTACTAATCACCAGCGAACTCAGCGATGGAGATATCTTTCGCATAATGAGTTTTTCTGCCTTGCAGATGATGCTCACTGGCGCTCTGGCTTTTCTGATAGGAAAAACCTTAAAACTAGAACGCAAACTTTTCGTGGCGATCATTTTGTGCTCTATCACTGTTAACGCAGGTAATTATGGTCTCTCATTGAACTTATTCGCCTTTGGAGAAACCGCATTGGCCCATGCCAGTCTATACTTTGCCACTTCGGCTATTCTGACCTACACCTTTGGGGTAGCTATCGCTTCAATGGGTTCGATGGATTTCAAAAAATCTATCAAACAGCTTGCAAAAATTCCTGTTGTTTATGCCGTGATTTTGGCATTGCTCTTCAATCTGTTTCAATGGACATTGCCGCTGCCTTTGGAACGACCGGTTGGGTTATTGGCCGATGCGGCTATCCCTGGCATGTTAGTGCTATTGGGCTTACAACTTCAACACAGCCAACGTTCTTGGGATATAAAAACCATCAGCCTGGCCTCGGGAATCCGCCTGCTGGGCGGACCGCTGCTGGCGCTTTCAACGGCGGGTTTTGTTGGATTGCAAGGAATTGCCTACAAAGCTGGTATTATAGAAGCAGCAATGCCCACAGCAGTGTTGACCACTGTGTTGGCCACAGAGTTTGATGTTAAACCTGCATTTGTAACTACAGTGGTATTCATCACCACTGTGCTCAGCCCATTGACATTAACTCCCTTATTAGCCTATCTAGGAGCTTAGGATGCGCCGGTTTATCTCGGCTCTCTTGATCATAATATTTAGTTTGGTAATCAGCAGCGTAGTCCAAGGACAATCTGATATTCAGATTGCTCAACCTGAGGTCTCGTATACCTTCGGAGGAATGCTCAACATCAAAACAGAGCTCAACACCGAGATTGCAATCCAAGAAGTATTTGTACTGCTGCAACCGGAGGGGGAAACAGACAATGTCGCCGCAAAGGCAACTTTCACTCCACCCAATCAAGTATCATACTCACTCGATCTATCACAAAATCCTTTCCCCGTATTTACAGAGATATTTTTCACTTTCCAAGTTGGGCTTGAAAATGGGGAGACAATCACGAGCGAAAAATATAGCTTTGCATACAATGATGACCGCTTTCCCTGGCAATCTTTGCAAACCGAAGAATTTGAAGTTTTTTGGTACGAAGGCGATACAGAATTTGGACAAACGATTTTGAACACAGCCTATGAAGGTTTGGCACGGCTGCAAAACCAGGTCAGCATTCCTGATCCTGAAAAAATTACCTATTACGTGTATGCCAGCTCACAAGATTTGCAGTCAACGCTGCAAATGACAGGACAAGCCGCAGCCTGGATAGCAGGTAATGCCAACCCTGAGATGGGCGTCATTCTCGTATCCATTCCACCTGGACCAGCTCAGTCGGTCGAGATCAAACGCCAGGTTCCTCATGAGTTGACTCACGTGATGATGTACCAGAAATTGGGTGAAAATTATGACAAGCTGCCCATCTGGCTGCATGAGGGCTTGGCATCTACGACAGAAGTATTTCCCAACCCGGACTACCCACTGCTATTAGAGAAAGCATACGAAAGAGAAATGCTGATCCCCATGGCCGATCTCTGCGATAGCTTCCCTGTCGATGCAGCGAACTTTCAACTTGCCTATGCAGAATCGACATCGTTCACCTGGTACTTACTCGGTGAGTTTGGAAACCCAGGCATGGAGAATCTAATTTCGGCATACGCCGATGGATTGAGTTGTAATCGAGGAGTAGAAGTAGCTTTCGAAAGCTCTCTCGCCGGATTAGAACGCGATTGGCGGCGGATCAATTTCAACGAGAGTCCCTTGCGTTCATCCGCCGAAGGCATCCTGCCATGGGTCATTGTTTTGATAATCACACTTTTACCTTCAGTGGGATTATTTGTTGGCGACACCCTCAAGCAGCGCAAGAAAAACGAGAAACTTCAAAGGGATTGAGGGGAGCATCTATTTATGGGTTCTGATAATAGCGTTCGCTTACATGCCAGGGTTGAGGGTCGTGTTCAGGGTGTTGGTTTTCGGTATTTCGTGCTGGATAACGCCCAACCACTAGGGATCACCGGATGGGTACGCAATCGTTGGGATGGTTCAGTTGAAGTTCTAGCAGAGGGCGCTAAAAACAATCTTGAGAATTTACTAACAGCTATCCGACGTGGTCCGCGGCGGCACACAACTACGGATGTCCAAGTTGAGTGGCACGATGCCACAGGGGAGTTCACCAGTTTCCGAATTCGCAGGACGGAATAATAATTGCAAGTATTATGATGTCATTCCGAACCCGTCAGGGTGAGGAATCCCTGATGGCTTAGCCGGAATGTTGCCTTTGCAGGAATCAATCCTACAAAGTATTCAGGGATTCCTCGTTTCACTCGGAATGACAAGGCTCTAAACATCGTCAAACCAATCTGCCGCCAAATCCTGCCAGGTTGGATTTATGGTTTTTATCAAGGCAATCTTCTTGCTTCGTCTCCAGCCCTTGATTTCCTTCTCACGAGCAATTGCGATGCCGACATCACTTGTTTCTTCGAAATACGCAAGACGAGTGACATCATATTTATTTGTAAAACCAGGAATTTGTTTCTGCTTATGCTCATACACACGACGTTCAAGATTGTTCGTCATGCCTGTATAAAGTGTACCTGAAAGGCTATTCATTATGTAAACGTAATACCTTTTCAAAATGATATACCTTTCATATTGTCATTCCGAACCACGCAGTGGTGAGGAATCCCTAAAACCTTGTTTGATTTGTTGCTTTTGCAAATAGTGAGTCCATCATCCATTCAGGGATTCCTCGCTCCACTCGGAATGACAAAACTATTTACCCAAACCCCATCTTGCGCTCTTTCAACGATACCCAACGACTACTGCCAATAACAAGGTGATCTAAAACTTGCACATCGAGCAATTTTCCCGCCTCAACGATTGCGCGCGTCACAGCGATATCATCGGACTTGGCGTTGGATCGCCGCTTGGATGGTTATGCACAACAATAATGGCAGCAGCATTGCGGCGAATTGCGGCGCGAAATAACTCTCCCACCCTGACCTGAGATGAGTTCAAAGAGCCCTGGTAGACTTCGACAATATCTATAACTCGATTACGAGTATCGAGAAGCAACACTCGCAGATGTTCCTGCTCCAAGGCACTCATCTCATATTGAACTAGCATGGCAGCATCAGCGGGGCTGTTGATGGTGGGACGCTCTTCGGGCGATTCCAGGGTCATCCGTCGGCCCAATTCAATGGCTGCTTTGATCTGGGATGCTTTTGCCATTCCCACGCCGTGCTGCTCACAGACTTCGTTATACGAGGCTCTGTGTAAACCAGACAACCCACCAAAAGCCTGCATTAATCGCCGGCCTACTTGAACGGCGTTTTCTCCCTGAACGCCTACGCGCAGCAAGATCGCCAATAATTCGGCATTGGACAAAGCTTGCGGGCCTAATTTTGCCAACCTTTCGCGCGGGCGTTCACTGCTTGCTAGATCAGTGATACGGTAGGATGAAAATTCTTCTTTCATGAAGATCACACCAAATCATAATTGTGAATATATTGATTTATAATTTCATATTTTAATTAACTGCTAATTGATTTATACAACAGAGGCTCAAAAAATGCAAGCAATGATTCAAAACTAGGCTATAATTGGTTGCATAATTAGGAGTGAGATTATGACCTTTGACCCCTCATCTCTCAGCAATTTCATGCTCTTCCTTACTGCCTGGGGTGGCGCTTTTATTGCCGCTCTCTGGCTAAGTTTGATTATTTGGACATACCGAGATATCCGCGCTCGTGCACGCGATCCATTGGGGCGTATATTAGCCGTTTTGGTTGTTGCCGTACTCTTTTTGCCCGGCATTGTGATCTACTTGATCCTACGCCCCCACCGAACGCTCGACGATGAGTACCAACATACCCTCGAAGAGGAAGCCCTTCTTCGCTCCATCGAAGATACGCCTGTCTGCCCAGGGTGTGGACGCCGTACCAAAGAAGGCTGGAAGATTTGCCCCAACTGTCAAACTAAACTCAAAAAGACCTGTCACCAATGCGGCAAGCTGATGGAATTGCCTTGGAATCTCTGTCCCCATTGCGGCACCCCCACCCCGGGGATGCGCCGCGACGACCTGACGTTGGATGAGGCCCTTGAACCCCTGACCGCTACTATTCCCGAAGAAGAAACTAAAGAGGAAGAAGAAACACTCGAGGCAGAAGAATAATCTTCACCCCCCATCGAGAATATAAAAACCGTGTTGCTCTTTTCTCTGCAACACGGTTTTTGATTCTAGTAGTTTTATCGGCTATATCTTGATATTCAACGCTTCCCAACCGGCATAGTGACCTTCATCGCCTAATTCGCCTTCGATACGCAGCAATTGATTGTATTTGGCCACGCGATCTGAGCGGGCAGGAGCGCCAGTCTTGATCTGACCCATGTTGAGGGCGACAGCCAGATCAGCGATGGTGGCATCTTCTGTTTCACCTGAACGATGGGATGTGACTGCCCGCCAACCAGCTCGATGACAGGCCTCTACGGCCTCAATAGTTTCAGTCAGCGAACCGATCTGGTTGAGCTTGACCAGGAGCGAATTAGAAGCTTTCTCTTCAATCGCTTTACGAACACGTTCGGGGTTGGTTACTAATAGATCATCACCAACGATTTGCAATCGATCCCCAATCTCGGCGACCATCAGCTTCCAACCTTCCCAGTCATCTTGCGCCAGGCCATCTTCGATGGAGACAATTGGGTATTGATCAACCCAATCTTTCCAGAATGCAACCATCTCTTCACTAGTTAACTTCTTACCTTCTGTGCGCAAGTGATAAAGGCCTGTGTCACTCTCATAGAATTCAGAAGCCGCAGGGTCAAGCGCAATTGCAATTTGCTCACCGACGCCAGCTTTGAAACCGGCTTTGTCGATGGCTTCGAGGATCACTTCGACGGCCTCGGCATTGGCTTTGAGAGCTGGTGCATAACCGCCTTCATCACCAACAAGGGTTTTGTAATCACGCGCCTTGAGCACCGCTTTGAGAGCGTGGTAAATCTCCGCACCCCAACGCAGGCCTTCCGAGAAAGAGTCAGCACCGAAAGGCATCACCATGAATTCCTGTGCATCTGTGGACTGCCATCCGGTGTGCGCGCCGCCATTGAGAATGTTCAACATCGGCACAGGTAAAACGTGCGCATAAACACCACCAATATAACGGTAGAGAGGCAGACCCAGCGAATTGGCTGCTGCTTTGGCTACCGCCAAACTGGTACCCAAAATGGCATTGGCACCCAATTTCGCTTTATTCGGCGTACCATCCAAAGCTAACAAAGCCAAGTCGATAGCGCGCTGTTCAGTTGCATCCCAACCGACCATTTCTTCAGCAATGGGCCCATTGACATTGTCAACCGCTTTGAGAACTCCTTTACCAAGGTAGGTACCTTTATCGCCATCGCGCAATTCTAGAGCCTCATGAACACCAGTGGAAGCTCCCGACGGCACCGCGGCGCGCCCCCAGCGTCCATCTAATAATTGAACTTCAACCTCAACGGTTGGATTGCCGCGCGAATCTAGAATTTGACGGCCAATCACAGAGATAATAGTTGTTGATTCCATAGAAAAATCCTTTTTTGAATAATTTTTTAGCAATTTCAGTAGATCACAGATTCGCATTATGGATGTCATTGCGAACGGAGTGAAGCAATCTCCACCCTTTAGATGGGGATTGCTTCGGCACG
>CAYQQX010000058.1:0-24268 GCA_964419495.1 uncultured Anaerolineales bacterium | reverse complement strand
CGAATTTCATTCGACTTATCAAGCTACCGACTTTCAGTCGGTAGTAGTTGACTTTTAGTTTTGCTTTCGATTGCTTGTTCATTGGTTACTAACGTTGAGCAGGCGCAAGTTAGCCCGACATCCGAAGATGCTCCAATATTACCCGATGACAAATCTGCATCACCTGAACCCGAGGGCGAATCTCAAAAGCGCTGCGGTGATGGAGTCTGTGATGGGCCAGAGAACAAGGAAACCTGTCCGGATGACTGCGACCAACCCACGGGTGAGTCTGAGGCTCCAGCCTCGGGAGCAAATGAAGAGCATTGGGTCACGAATCCTACGACTGGTGCTGAATTATATGTCCACATTACATATCCCAACGGAGAAGGACATTATCCGGCGTTGGTGCTTGTTCCAGGGGGTGTTGGGTCAGGGAATAAATTCCGCTTACCAGGTGCAATGTCGGAGGCCTTGGCCGATGTGGGTATTGTTGCTGTGAGCTTCGATCCCGATGGGCGCGGCCAGAGCGGGGGTGAAGAGGATTACAACGGCCATGCGCAGCAAGATGGGTTGGCGGCGGTGATCGAGTTTGCGGCCGCGCTTCCAATGGTTGATCCCCAACGCATTGGGCTGGCATCTTTTTCTTATGGCATCACCATGGCTTCGGGAACCTTGGCTCGATACCCTGATTTGCCAATAGCGTTCTTGATGGATTGGGAAGGCCCGGCCGATCGTTTCGATACCACAGTTGAGTGCAGTAATGGCACTAGAATAGATTTCAATCCCTGTGATGATGATGCTTATTGGGTACAGAGCGAGGCTTTGGAGTTCATCTCAGATGTAAAAGTTCCTTACCAGCGCTTACAGAGTGAAAAGGATCACGTGCAGCCCGATTTGAGTCACGCCATCAACATGATCAACAATGCGGTGCAGGGAGGTGTTCCTTGGGTGAGGTTGAACGATCTGACGCCGAACGAATCCTATGATCCTGACGCTCCACCAGCAATGATCCCAGACTCGATGGATAAAGGGTTGGATATTTTAGCGATACAGTATGCTCATGAGCTATTCTCGCTGCATAGTAATCCGTAACAGAACCCACAATGAAGTTTTTGAGACCCAGAGGTTATTCACTATCTCTGGGTCTTTTTTTTGTGAAGGGAATGTGAATGAATTTAATAAATGGGTATTGACAAAGCCCTAATTCTGTGTACAATCATACAAAGATACAATCATACAATAATACAAAGATACAATATACTAGATAGAGACCATGGAGTTTATATGCAAATAGAAATCGATCTGCTTTCAAAAATACCAATTTATGTGCAGATCATCGACCAGGTCAAACACATGATTGCAACGGGGAGTCTTGAGCCCGGCGACCAGCTCCCTACAGTACGACAAATGGCGACAGATCTGCGAGTCAATTTCAACACTATCGCCCGGGCATATCGGATGCTTGATGAAGAAGGTCTGATTTCAACTCAACATGGGCGTGGAACATATATTTTGCCACCGAGTACAGAAGAAAATGGAGAACGCTTGCGTCGCCAGGATATTGAATGGCTGACACGGCACTATTTGAACGAAGCCGCAGATCTGGATTACAAGGCCGAAGAGGTAAAAGAGATTTTTGAAAGATATGTTAATCAATGGATAGAGGGAGGCACTCCGCCTCCAGAACACAAAGAATAAAAAGAGAGGAAAAAATGAAAAACCCAACTTACCAACGTATGCGAAAAGCTGATGTCAACAACCCCCGTGTTAATGGGGTAGCAGGTATGCTATTCGCCATCTTTCTCACGGTTGCCACGGTCGGTGCGATAATCATGGGAATCGAGGGAATGAATGCCTGGGTGATCATTGTATTCACAGTGGTGTTTACATTGCTAGGTTTGTACCTGATGTTCGCATTGAAGATTGCTGATCAATGGGAGAAGGCAGTTGTGCTGCGCTTTGGCAAATATCGCGGCCTGCTTGGTCCTGGGTTGTTTTGGATCATCCCCATTGTTGATACTGTTCCCGAATGGATTGACCACCGCGTGATGGTGACGCCCTTCAGTGCGGAGAAAACCCTCACCAAAGATACCGTTCCAGTTGATGTTGACGCGGTGCTATTTTGGATGGTCTGGGATGCAGAGAAAGCTGCCCTGGAAGTCGAAGACTATAAGATGGCCATCGCTTGGGCAGCTCAAACGGCACTCCGAGAAGTCATTGGCCAAATGGACTTAGCCGACATCCTCGTCGGGCGTGCCAAGATGGACGAAGACCTACAGAAGATCATCGATGAGCGCACAACCCCGTGGGGTGTCACCGTGCAGTCGGTGGAGATCCGCGACATTGTTATCCCACAGGAATTGGAAGATACCATGTCACGGCAAGCGCAGGCCGAACGTGAACGCCAAGCGCGTGTGATCTTAGGTGAATCCGAGAAGCAAATCGCGGCATCCTTCGCTGAGGCATCTGAAGCTTATGTTGAGAATCCTACCGCCTTGCACCTTCGTGCGATGAATATGCTCTTCGAAGGTTTGAAGGAAAAAGGCGCCATGGTTATTGTTCCCAGCAGCGCGGTGGATACAATGAATCTCGGCGGCCTGAGTGGAATGGTTTCATTGGCGAAGACTTCTGAAGTCAAAGAATAGTATTGATATTTTTGAACGCTCTACTGGCTCAGGGTCGTAGAGCATCCCTGGGCCAGTCTACATGAAAGGAGCACCCTTGTGGATGAAATCAAGAATTGGGAATACCAGGTATTGACGATCGGCTCTATGTTTGGAACCAAAGATGAGCAAATTGCAGCGACCTTGAATGCCTGGGGCGAAGATGGCTGGGAAGCCATCAATGTGTACACACCTTCTAACAGTAGCAAGGTAACTATTGTTGCCAAACGACCTTTAACCGAATCTGTTCGCAGGCAGCGAACCCGGTTGCAACGAGATTGGTAAAACAAATGTAAAGAGGAAGAAACATGGCATATCATGGTGCGCATATTGCCGCAGCTGCGGCTGCAAAGAAACGTAAACTTGAAGAAGAAGCTGAGGAAGAAAAAATGACTAAGTACACCGACGACAACTCTGAGAAATTCGAATACAAAATCGTGCGCTCCGAATCGGGATCCTTTCGGAATCCAAATACACTAGCTGCCCTTGTAGATGAAGAAGCTTTGGCAGGCTGGGAAATGTTAGAAAAATTCGACAATCGTCGCATCCGTTTTCGGCGCTCCATAGATGCACGCAAGAAGGATCACATGCTCCCCGAGGGATTTGACCCTTATCGTACACACTATGGTAGTTCACTCACGAAAATAGGCGTGATATTGGGGCTAGGCTTGCTCTTGACAGGCGGCTTTTTGATTTTCTTTTTGGCATACCGTGGCGGAGCCAATTTCCCTATCGCAGGGGTAATTCCTGTAATTGGAATCCTTGTAGTTTTGATCGCGGTTGCCGCAGTAGTTGCAGTTACGCGATCGCGCTAATTTTTGATAAACTGGTATTTGACTTTTGGTATAGAGCACTCGTATCAAATTGTGCGAGTGCTCAACTTATGTAAAAATGAATAGGAGTTTGTTTCACGTGGAACATTTATCCAAGAAAGGAATTTTGTTTCACGTGAAACAAGTAAGATAATCAATGGATATTTTTGTTCGTAGCCTAAACGCATTTTTGATGATTGCCATGCCCTTGGGTTTGGGCGTTTATTTGGCAAGGCGCTTGAAAGTAGAGTGGAAACTCTTTGGTATCGGCGTAGTTACTTTTGCTGCTTCCCAGATTTTTCATATCCCTTTCAATCAATGGGTATTATCGCCTAGCGTTGACCGATTAGGTTTGTCTAGTGCAGAGGGCGGAATGGGATTGGTTATCTTGTTTGTGTTATATGGATTGTCAGCCGGGGTGTTCGAAGAGACTGCTCGCTATCTGGCTTATCGCTTCTGGTTGAAGGATGAGAGAAACTGGAAATCTGCGGTGATGTTCGGGGCTGGACATGGCGGAATCGAAGCGATTCTTTTTGGCGCATTAGCCCTTTATGCATTGATCCAGGCTTTCGTTTTGCGTGGCACAGATTTAGCGACAGTCTTGCCTCCAGAGCAGATTCAATTAGCGCAAACTCAGCTTGAGACATATTGGTCTATGCCCTGGCATATGGCCCTGCTGGGCGCAGTAGAAAGAGTTGGCGCATTGTGTTTTCATCTATCGGCTTCTGTGCTTGTGTTGCAAGCCTTTGTTCGGAGGAATAATCTTTGGGTTGGTGCCGCAATTCTCTGGCATACGGCCATAAATGCTGTGGCCTTAGTCGCTCTTCAGGTTTGGGGAGTCTATGTTTCAGAAGCAATCGTAATTCTTTTTGGTTTAGTCAGCATTGTTATCGTTCTCTTGTTGAAAGACGATCCTACGGAACAGGATCCCAGTTTTTCTGCGCCTCCCACGCCAGAGTTAGTGTTGGATCAACCTGTTCTTTCAGAAGAAAATCTCGAAGACAGTCGATACAGTTCATAGGTGCTTTGTATGGATAATTCAGAATTGATTATTTTAGATAACTTGTCGAAATCCTTTGGCCAAGTGCAAGCAGTTGATAAGCTGTCTTTCACAGTACAAGCTGGAGAAATTTTCGGTTTGTTAGGCCCAAACGGGGCGGGTAAGACTACTACCATCCGCATGTTGGGCGCGTTGATCGGACCGAGTTCTGGAAATGCTTTTGTCAACGGTTTTCAGATTGGGCAAGAAGATCAGGAAATTCGCCGCAGTGTGGGAATATTGACCGAAGCGCCGGGTTTATATGAGCAGCTTAGCGCTGAACGAAACCTGGAATTCTACGCCCAAATGTATACGATAGGTGATATGGATGTCCAGGTAGAGCGCTATTTAAAGATGTTAGGTTTGTGGGAGCGCCGTCACGAGACCGTGGGCACCTTTTCGAAAGGGATGCGCCAGAAATTGGCCATCGCCCGAGCACTGCTGCATGAGCCTAGTGTGCTCTTCTTAGATGAACCGACCAGCGGCCTTGACCCTCAAGCGGCGCGCATGTTGCGAGGTTTCATCGCTGATCTGAAAAATGATGGGCGAGCAATTATTTTATGTACCCACAATCTTGACGAGGCTGATCGATTGTGCGATCGCGTTGCTGTTCTCAAGGGTAGCTTATTGGCTTTAGACACCCCCACGTCACTGAGAAGGAAGTTGTTCGGACGTAAGGTTGTATTTCATCTAAGTCGGTCAGACAGCCGATTCGCAGAGGCTCTCAAGAGATTCAAATATGTACAGTCCACCGAAGTGATTGATAATAAACTTGTTGTTGCGTTGGAAGAGCCTGAACTGCATAACCCTGAACTCGTTCGTACCTTAGTTCAAGCGGGTGCTGAGATCCAATTCGTAGGCGAGCTGCGCCGACGTCTTGAAGACGTATATTTGCAGTTAGTGAATCAAGAGAATTGATGGTGCTGAGATGAAGAAAATCTGGACTTTGATTAAAAAAGAGTGGGCGGAAGTTTTCAAAAATCGCTTTGTAATTTTCACTGTTGCTTTCCTCCCTTTGCTATTCACAGCTTTGCCCTTGATCATCCTTTATGTAAGTAGATCCTCAGGTGATTTCAGCGATGCAATGGCGTTGTCTGATTTACCTCCCCAGTTCCTTGATATGTGTAGCGGCCTGGATGCCAGCGGCTGTATGCAGTATTTTGTCGTCAGCCAATTTATGCTGTTATTCATGATGGTGCCCATGATTGTTCCGATAACTTTCGCATCTTATTCTATTGTTGGTGAAAAAACAACTCGTACTCTTGAGCCTCTCCTGGCGACACCGATTACGACGTTGGAACTTCTGGCAGGGAAAGCACTGGCGGCATCCATCCCTGCAGTTGTGGCTACCTGGCTGAGCTTTTTCTTGTATATGATTGGAGCGCGTTTGTTAGCCGTCAGTCCGGGCGTGTTAGGGAAGTTGTTCAACCCATTGTGGTTGAGTGCTATCTTTGTGGTTGGCCCCTTGTTGGCGCTTGCTGGTGTTAGCGTGGCGGTGATGATCTCGTCGCGTGTCACAGATCCACGGGTGGCAGAACAGATTTCAGCTATCTTTGTACTGCCTTTGATCGGTCTGTTTGTAGGTCAATCCACAGGACTGATTTTCGTAAATGAGCAAATAATCTTGTGGATGGCCATTGGCTTGCTCGTTCTTGATTTAGGTTTATTTGCATTTGCTACTCAGCTATTCCAACGAGAGACGATTTTAACCCGCTGGAAATAACTTTTTACCAATCACGAATAATCAGTCACGAAATTCCCTTTTTGCGGTTAGAATTATAAAGGGAAAATCGCAGTTTTCAGAGGATCACCGATGATACGAATTATTCCTTTTCTATTTCTGTTCCTGATCCTATTTCCTTCTTCTGTTTTTGCCCAAGAAGAAACTGACCCTTTGGTGATTAGCTTACACCGAGATTTTGGCTATGGTGCGGGCGGAAAAATTCAGGGCAGTTTTTCCTTGAAAGTTAGATCGCCAGACGATTTGGTGCAAGTGGATTATTTGATTGACGGTGAAGTTGTCCATACGGCAACTGAGCCTCCTTTCCGCTATAAGTTCAATACCGCTAACTTTTCGGTGGGTGAGCATAGTTTTTTGGCGATTGGTTACCGAAAAAATGGCTCTCAGATCGTTTCTACTGAATTTACACGTGAGTTTATCGATGCAGAGCAAGCTTGGGCGAACGTGGGTCAATTCATAGTGCCTTTATTTGTTGTGGTGGGAGGAGTGACTTTACTAGGCACTTTGGGCGCAGCCTTTTTCAGCCGCAACAAGGAGTTCAAGCTTGGTGATTATGGATTGGCTGGTGGCGCTGTTTGCCCTCGTTGCCAATTGCCCTATACAAGAAATTTCTTGGCACCCAACTTGGTTGTTGGAAAGCTATTACGTTGTCCGCATTGTGGAAAATGGGCGGTCTTGCCACGCGCTACACAGGTTTCACTCGAAGCGGCAGAAGAACGCTATAGAAAAAAAGGCCTATCGGAACTCGATATTTCGGATCCAGAGCAGGATTATCGAAACTTGCTTGATGACTCACGCTTTGAACATTGATGAATGTAAATTCGAGTTTTTTTGTCTTGCAGAGGAAACCTGCTTATGGAAAACATCAATAAATTGATTGCAATTAACCAAATGCTGAGTTCAGAGCTTGAACTTAAACCATTGTTGAAATCGATTCTTTCTACAGTGGTTGATTTGTTTTCTTGTGATGCGGCCTCCATAATGTTCTACGATGAAGACCAAGAACAGTTAAACTTTTCAGTTGCAGTTGGCGCGGAGTCAGATGAACTTGATGCGATTCCCATTCCCGTCGAAGGTAGCATTGCCGGGTTGATTTTCAAAAATAGAATACCGATGATTGTCAACGATCTATCGAAAAGCCCCAATCACTATTCTATTGTTGAAGAACGCACAGGTTATCAGGTTCGTACTTTGTTGGGTGTTCCCATTGATATTCGTGATCGAACGATTGGAATTCTGGAAGGCTTGAATAAAATTGAAGGAGAGTTTACTGAAGCTGATGCTCAACTTCTATTATTGGTGGCTGCGCAAACCGCAGTGGCGATTAACAATGCACATATCATCCAAGAATTGAAAGAAGCAAACCAAGAATTACGCCAGGCGGACAAGCTCAAAGCCGATTTCATGGCAGTGGCTTCTCATGAATTGCGTACACCTTTGGGGATAATCTTAGGTTATGCCACTTTCTTGAAAGAAGAAGCTAAGGGAGAATTATCAGAACATGCTGGAACTTTGCACGGTGCAGCGATGCGCCTGCGCGCATTGTTGGAAGATATGACAAATATGAATTTGTTATATACCGGGGCAACAAAGCTTCGTCCTCATCCTATTCAAATTCAGACCATAATGAAGAATGTCTATGATAAAGCTTCAATAATGACTGAGGCGGCCGATCATCGGTTGGAGTTGATCCAACCATCTCAAGACCTTTGGGTGAATGCTGATGAAAGGCTTGAAAAAGTTTTCGAAAATCTGTTAAATAACGCCGTTCGATTTACACCCCCGAAGGGCGAAATTATTGTTAGAGTTTCAGCTTTTGAAGACGAGGTTCTTGTTGAAGTTCAAGATAGCGGCATTGGGATTCATCCCAATGAAGTGCAGCGCATCTTCGAGCATTTCTATCAGGTTGAACATCACATGCGTCGTCGATATGAAGGTTTGGGATTAGGTTTGGCAATTGCCCGTGGGATGGTAGAACTTCATCATGGTCGGATCTGGGCAGAATCCGATGGGCCTGGAAAAGGGTCAATCTTCAAAGTACTGTTGCCAAGATTTTCCATCTAAGCAAAAAAGCTGGCGTTTCAAAACGCCAGCTTTTCTTTTAAGCCCCGTGTTCAAGGGCCCAGTTTTCTATCTTCTCTTCCACTTGTTCCAAATAAATATCTAGGGCTTGAATGCGTTCTGAGAAGCCAACCCCGAGCAGGCCTAATCGCTCAAATGCTGACTGCCATTTTTGATAGGCTGGATCGCTATGTGGCAAGCACCCAGCGATAAGGTTCCAGGTGTGGATCAACGGCCACATTACATCTTTTGGTCTTTCGCTGGCCAACAAAGCTTCGAATGCGCGTGCATAATATTGCCTGCGATAGGAATGAATTTGAATAGGTCGATCTGTTACAGAAGTAGCTGTAAAAGACGCTTTCCAAACCTCTACCCAATCGTGAAGCGTATCAACATCAGCACGCGGTGCCCCAAGCAGGCCCATTAAGCCTGCATATAGCCCCGGTTGTTCAAACCTTTGTGCACGGCGGGCAAATGAAGTTAGAAACCGACGATTAGTTAATGGCTCGCCAACCAATAATGCAACTGCGTTAGCCGTCTCCTCGATGGCTTTCAAATACTCGGTTGCAGTTTCTTGGTTGCTTTCAGTGGTTTCAGGTTGCAAATTAATCCATCGATTTCGTGCACTTTCGATCAATGCGCGCACTCGAATTAACACATGGTCTTCGCGATGGAACATTCCTCGAACTGTGGCAATGGTGAAATCTAGAAAATGTTGGGGATCAAATAGAACTTGCGCGTTATACAGCGTGGGGCCCATCCAGGGGTGTATGCGTAAATCACGGCCTTTGAGGTACTCACTTTGCGAATGATGCTCGATGTCCAGATGGATCTCATCCGTCAACCTTAGAATTTCCCTTTCAACCCGTGGAGTATCGGAATGGATAAAGACCAAATCGATATCGGTTGTGTTGCCAAGCAGGGGATCATCCCCCAAAACCAAAGAGCCTCGTAAATATGCTGACATGATATCGTAATTGGCGCGCGTAATTTTTTCGACGGTCGTATCAGCAAATTGTCTGAGAATAACAGGAGTAATCTGCATAGGCAATCTCCTTACCCAGGAGCAGGACTCACTTGATGGTCAGTCATCACCTTGGAGGTCGAGAGGCAGTTCCGTTTGGAATGGGGTCATCTCCAAACTTTGGCGAATCCGGCCTTCGACCTGTTTCAAATCTTCCTCATGAGCAACATAGTTGAGGTTGTCAGTATCGATGATGAGAATCTTGGGATCATTATAACCGTCACCAAAGAAATCCTCATAGGCATGATTTAGCTCATCGATATAACTAGAGTCCATATCCCGCTCGTAATGCCTATCTCGATGAGCAATCCGCTGCATCAGCACATCGGTTGTAGCTCGCAAATAAACGATCAGATCTGGAAGGGAAATCTTTTCGGCCAGAGCATCGTGAACCTGGTGATAGGTGGTGAGTTCGTCGTTCTCTAAGTTGATCCCGGCGAAAAGGGCGTCCTTTTTAAATGTGTAATCAGCGATCACATTTTTCTTGGGGCTTAACTTTTTTGCTATGGCTTTTTGTTGATGGTAACGACTGAGCAGAAAGAAGATTTGGGTTTGAAAAGCGTAGCGTGCTCGATCTGAATAGAAGTCTGCAAGAAAAGGGTTTTCTTCAAAAACTTCAAGGAACAATTCAGCTTCGAAATTTGGTTGGAGTAATCTTGCTAGAGTGGTTTTGCCGACGCCTATGACGCCTTCGATTGCGATATACATATTCCCTCGGTTTCGCTATGTATTGATTTGACAATGTTCTAGCCTTATCAAGGATACCAGCCTTTAGAAACAGCTACAAGGTACTTGACAAAATCCACACTAGTATTACAATAAAAGGTGAAAATAATTGCAAAACGCAAGGAGAGTGATATGGCTGGTCTCAACCTTGTACAACTAATTGGTCGATTGGGGAAAGATCCTGATAGCCGCTTCACACCCTCGGGGAGGCAGGTTTGCTCCTTCAGTGTGGCGGTGGGACGCCGTTGGAAGGGCGCCAATGGCGAAGTCAAAGAAGCTACGGATTGGTTCAACGTGGATGCCTGGGGGCGTCTGGGTGAGATATGCCAACAGTACCTCGGCAAGGGACGCCTGGTCTTTATTGAAGGGCGTCTACAGACTGATCGCGTTGAGGATGATGGTGACACCCGATATTACACCAAGGTAGTTGCTTCTCAAATGCAGATGCTTGATCGCAAGCCCGAGGAACCTGAGCAAGACCCCGAAGTGGTCGAAGAAGAATAAGGATTTTTTGACTCCCTCGGAGTTGGTTATCAAATCCTCCAGCAAATACTATTCTTGAGCTTCAAGCTCAAGCAGCCAGGCTTTTGTTTCTAAGCCTCCGTGCCCGCTGTAGCCATGTAATTTCCCATCGGCGCTGAGCACCCGGTGACAAGGGATCACAATGGGGATGGGGTTAGTCGCTTCAGCGCGGCCCACGGCACGCGATGCTTTTGGTTTGCCTACCTGCGCCGCAACCTCGCCATATGTACGCGTTTCCCCACGAGGGATTTCGTAAGTAGCCTTTAGAGCATTCTTTTGAAACGGTGTCATCACTGACCAATTGATGTGCAGATCAAAGCGCTCGCGTTTCCCAGCGAGATATTCTTCGATTTGATTTGTGTAGGGTGCAGTGCGTTGATCGTCGAAAACGACTTCTTTTCGATGTCGCTTCTCCAATTCTTCAACAAAAGAATTTCTATCATCCATCATTGATACCGAAACTAAGCCCTCACCACCAACCGCGACCCACACCACGCCAAGGGGTGTAGGATTTGTGTTCCCAATAAAGATTTTTTCTGAGTTCATCATATCTCCCAACAACATTCAACCTGATGACTTGCGACGTTGAACGTTTAGTAATTGGTCACCATATCGATCATGCCGCGCTCACGGGCGCGATACTCGCACCAAAAGAAGATCACCGCGGCAAGGATAGCGAACACGGCTGTCAAACCAAGCAAGATGCCCATCAGTTGCATGTTGTTGAATCCCGCAAGCGTTGGAAAAGCCTCGGCCACGGAGCCAACCAATGAGCGACGTAGTAGTTCCAGCCAGTATGTGATGGGCATCAGAAAGCCCACCGGGCGCAGGAACTTGGGCAGCACATCCAGGGGGAAAATAGCGCCGCTGAACAAATACAATGCTCCCGCGGTGATATCGCCGATAAACCAAACATGCTGGGCGATGAGCAGAGTTATTCCTGCCAACATCAACCCCATCATGGCCAACATGATTACCCCGATGAACAGCGAAACGAAGAACATGCCCCAGTTCACCGCCGCAAGATCGATCTCCACATGCAGAAAAGCCACACCAAATAAGATCGTGATCAACACAGAGATCGATGAAACGATGAAGCGCGCCACACCGCGACCCAGTAAATAAGTCGGCATGTGGATGGGGGCCACATACATATACTTGAGCGTTTTGTAGTGCTCTCTATCATCAATGATTGCCCAAGATATGCCCGTCATCACACCCCCAACGTACATATAGAAAGCGTTACCCAAATAAATGTAGGGGAATATTGGCGTATCGAAATTGCCGTTGGTGACAATGCTGTACATCACTACCAGGATTGCCGCGCCTGCTAGGGGTTTGGCAATCGAATAGATTGCAAACAAGAAGGGGTCTGTCCAGTTGGATTCAATCTGCCAACCCAGCCAGGCCGCGATGCGGAAAGAACGCCTAAACGTGGTTTGATCTGGGAGCAAAGATTGGATTCGATAAATTGATGGTTTTGTTGTTTCCATAGTCGATTCTTATCTGCGGCTTTCTGTTAGCCGACCTTCACGAATAGCAAGTTTTTCCATATAGGATAGGAGAAATTTGGCCGCAGTGAGGAAGATGATGCACAGTCCGGCTAGGATGCTAATTTCCCGGGATACACTGAGAAAACCTAAGGCAGCCCCAGATGGAAATACTAATTGGCGCATGGCATCCAACCCCAAAGTTAGGGGGATGATTGACGCAGTTGCGGCCACCCAAAAGTTGAAGCTCTTGATGGGGAAGTAAAACCCCGAGAACAAATACACTGGTTCTTGGGCTAAGTTGGATAGATGCCAGGCTTCGCGACTCAACAGCAAGAATAAGGACGCAAATAACATGCCCATTCCGTAGAGCGCCACCATGGCCAATGTGAAGACCAGGAAAAGCTGACCGAAGCTCGTCACATCGTAAGGTATTTTGAAGACCCAGCTTCCCAAAATCGTGATGGCCAAAGCCCGCAGCGTAGTAGCTACAAGTCCGCCCAATGCCATGCCTAGCAAGATGGCCATCATGGAGTTGGGTGCCATGATATATAGGGCCAGATTGCCCATTTCTTTTTCCCAATAAAGCTGGCTGGACATGCTCCAAAGTACGTTCATCCAGAAGGCTGTCATCGCGCCACCCATGACCACAAAGCCGACATATTCTTCTGGCGCGCCGATAGCCCGATAAACAAAGACATATGCTGAGACAGCCAGCATGGGCAATACGATGTCGAAAAACATCCACGATTTCTCGCGCTGCTGCCCGATGATGCGTGGATAAGCTCTCGCAATCACAGTTTGGAAGAATAGCTTCGGGCCGGAATTCTTCTCTTCAGACCACTGACCACTACCCACTAACAACTGTTCATCACTCACCGGCCTCTACCTCCTCCATGCTGCGCCCCACAAGGTCGACGAAAACGTCTTCGAGAGTGGGCTCGCGCTTTTGCAGGTTGAGAATGTGTACATCGTTGGATGTCATCAAATTGACCACCGCCCCTAAGGCGTCGTCTTTCTCAAGGATCAGGTCCAACTCGGCAGATCCATCTTTGGGAACATGGATCACTTTCCTCACTCCGGGCAACGCTTCAAAAGAGTCCACGTTCAGCCCATTGAGGGGGCTGACTTCCATCTTGAAGATGGCATCCTGCTGAAGTCCGCGTTTCAAATTGGCAGGTGTATCACAGGCCAGCACACGCCCTTTATTGATGATCGCCACCCGATCGCAAAGCTCATCCGCTTCGACCATATAATGGGTAGTCAACAATAAAGTGCGGGTGGGATTTTGATCGACCCAATTGCGAATGAAGCCACGCACATCTCGAGATGCGCCCACATCGAGACCCAAAGTTGGCTCATCGAGGAAGAGAACTTCGGGGTCAGTCATGAAGCCGCGCACGATGTTCATCTTTTGGCGCAGCCCCGTGGAAAGGTCTGACGATTTTGTGTTCAGACGATCCTCCAGACCGACAACTTCGAGCAATTCTTTGATGCGCCGGTTGGCCTCTTTGGATGGGATGCCGTAGAACTGGCTGAACATCCACAGGTTTTCCCGCACTGTGAGCAGACCATATCCGGACGACTCCCCGCCCGAAACCATGTTGATTCTGGAACGAACTTTTTGGGGGTCTTGGATCACATCAAAGCCTGTCACACAGGCCTGGCCTGAGGTAGGAGTTAGCAGGGTTGTGAGGATCTTGATTAACGTTGTTTTCCCTGCCCCATTAGGACCCAGCAGTCCGAACAACTCCCCCTGTGCAATTTCCAGGTTGACATTACGCAAAGCTTCCAGTTCTTTGGGGTCTTCTTTCTTTCCGCCGCGAATCTTATAGATTCGACCAAGATTTTGAGTGTAAATAGCTGATTTCATTAGATTCGGATTAAAACTATCAAATTTGATGGGGTATCGTAGGGTAAGCGTAGGTTAACCGTCATGCAAAACTTGGGGAGATTTAGTATATTTTAAAGGGCGATTTCTCTTCTTCTCCTCCTTAGAGAGAGCCGGGTATGGCGAACCCGGCTCTCGGTTATTCTAGCACTAATTCAGTCTCCAGATTGCTCTTTAAATAATTCTTGAAGTTGAACGCCGTGCAGAATGGGGTGCATCACTGCGTGTTCCAGCATCGCATCAATACAATAACGCACGCCCCAGTTGGATTCGTACGCCTCTCGGTGAAAGCGCTTTTCTTCAACATCGGCCAGGGGTGCTGCCCAACGTTCGATTAAATGCGTTATGTATTCCTCGGCCTGATCAGCGATGACATCTAACTCTGGCGCTGATTCGATCTCTGGATCGGGCAAAACTAATTGTTTACAGATCCACATAATGTAGCCACGATCTGCTCTTAGTACATGCGACAATAATTTCTCCAAAGAAACATAACTAGGGTCTTCAGTCTCGGGTAGAACCAGATCGATTGCTTTGGCATTTTTCCAAACCTCGAAGCATTCCTTTAAATAAACCCCCCGTAGATGAACCATAGTACGTGCTGCACCATAACGGTATTCTGGGAGGGTGTTTGTTTGAATTTGAAACATAGCCTCTACTCCACATATATCTCGATCATTGTTTGAAGCCAACTTACGATCGGCTCGAGGTTTTTATAATGTTCGAAGCAGTAATCGACCAAATCGGCTGAATGCAGCGCTTTGGGATGTTCGAGTTCTTTGCCACCAGTCAGGCCGCTGTAAAGCAGCAGCTCCGCATTGGGATGTTCTGGATCACAACCGCGTGGTACACGTTTATATGTTTTTCTCCCGATACCATAGCCTTTATCTGCGACTTGTGTGATCACTTTCGTCAGGGCAGGGCCTAATTCTGGGTCGACTACTGCATCACGGTAAGCTTTGAGAATGGGTTTAGCAAAGGTATGCAACCCCACACCCAGCATTAGGTTATCTGGATCGAGGTGGAAGTAGTATCCAGGATTTTCGAACTTAGCACCCTCACCGACCCAGAACCAGAGACCCAAATTGGTTTTGTAGGGGGTTTTATCTTTTGAGAAACGCGTATCACGATAAATGCGAAATATGGATTTGTTGACGCGCGGATCAGCATTGACGCCGGGCGAAATTTCACCCAGTCGTTCACCCATAGAAACGACTAATTCTCGCGCAGGGGCCATGACATATTTTTCAAATTCAGGCTTATGTTCGGTGAACCAGGTTTTATTGTTATTAGCGGCGAGTTCGGCAAAGAAAAGAATGGCTTCTTTGGGGAGGCCATTAAAGGTGGAAGTGGTCATCGTACATACTCCTTGATTTGTGCTTTTGTAGATTCCTAAATTGTTTCGATAATCCCCACTTGGTGATGAATCACCAAACTATAATGCTGCACCGGATAAATCCGGCTTTTATAGTCCGATTCATCGGGCTTAATATGGTTGCTTGGTAGCACGGGGAATTCATCCCCGTGCAAACCAGCGTGAATTATCATAACGATTTAATAAAAGTAAAAGCATGCAAGATGAAATACCAAACTATTATATTCGAACTTATGTTCTATCACAAGATTGACAAACTTAAAGAATTGGATTCTTTAAGTCCGAATAAAAAAATTCTTCGAACTACTGTGCTATAATCCCGATTAGTCGCCTAGTCTGGTAGTTACATAGTCTGGTGGTCTTTCACTCAATATGACTAATAGACAATAAGACTAAGAGACAATCAGACTAATCATGTCTTTCGTTCATCTCCATACCCACACAGAATACTCCTTACTTGACGGCTTCAGCAATATCAAGAAGCTGGTTGGGCGCGCCGCTGAATTGGAGATGCCCGCCTTAGCGATCACCGATCATGGCACCATGTTTGGGGCGATCGATTTTTATAATGCCGCCACCGATGCTGGAATCAAGCCGATTATCGGTTTGGAAGCTTACATGGCTGCCCGGCGAATGACCGATAGGCAAGCCCATTTTGATAAAAAATCTTCTCACCTCTTGCTGCTTGCCCAGAATCAAACCGGGTATCAGAACCTGCTCAAAATTGCCTCGGCAGCGCAGTTAGAGGGGTTCTATTACTTCCCGCGCATCGACCATGAATTTTTGGCCGAACATGCCGAAGGGTTGATTTGTACCTCGGGTTGCATGGCCGCTGAAATACCCCGATTGATTAATCAAGGAGACCTCGACGGAGCGCGTGCAAAATTGGATTGGTACTACGAGGTTTTTGGGGCGGATAATTTTTATCTCGAACTGCAAGAACACGAAATCCCTGAGTTACACAATATTAACAAAGCCTTGCTGGATCTCGGCCCGCGTTATCAGGCTCGTTATGTAGCTACTAACGATGTGCACTACATCAATCCCTCAGACGCGGAGCTTCAGGATATTTTGCTGGCCGTACAGACTGGTTCCCTGCTCACTGATCCCAAGCGCATGCGCATGTCGGACAGCACTTATTATTTGAAGACTGCAGAAGAGATGGGGCGCATCTTCGCAGAAGTGCCCGAAGCTTTAAGCAACACTTTGCTGATCGCCGAGCGCTGCGAAGTGGATCTGGGCTTTAAGGGCTACCGCTTGCCCGATTTCACGGTTCCTGATGGTTACGATACCGAGTCATATCTACGTGAACTGTGTGAACGTGGCCTGGAGATGCGCTACGGATCCGATTCTCAGAATGGGATTTATCAAGAACGTCTGAATTACGAACTAGAAGTCATCCACACCATGGGCTTTGATGCTTACTTCTTGATCGTGTGGGATTTGTGTCAATATGCCAAGAAGGAAGGCATCTGGTACAACGCTCGTGGTTCGGCGGCCGGTTCGATTGTAGCCTACGCCTTAGAAATCACCTTAGTGGACCCCATTGAACATGAGCTGATCTTTGAGCGTTTCCTCAACCCTGGGCGTGTTTCCATGCCCGATATTGATCTGGATTTCCGCGATGATCGCCGCGCCGAGATGATGGAGTACACCGCCCGCAAATATGGTGATGACAAAGTTGCCCAGATCATCACTTTTGGCACCATGAAAGCACGGGCGGCCATTCGTGATGTTGGACGCGTCAAAGATATTCCCATTAATGAAGTAGATCGCATTGCCAAGCTAATCCCTGCTATCCCGGGCAAACCGGTAACCATCGCAGAAGCCCTAGAGTCAGTTCCTGAATTCAAGCAGGCTTATGAAGCAACCGCCTATATCAAGGATCTGATTGATACCGCCAAAGGGATGGAAGGCGTGGTGCGCAACGCAGGCACTCATGCTGCAGGGGTGGTGGTCACAGATAAACCGATTATTGAGTATTTGCCGCTGCATCGTCCAACCGGCTCTGCACAGGATAGCCCTGTCAAAACGGTCACACAGTTTGAGATGTCCGTCATCGATGAGCAGGGCTTACTCAAAGTGGACTTTTTGGGGCTTTCCACGCTGACCGTGATGGCCCGTGCCTGTGACTTAATCAAAGAGCGGCATGGGGTGGAGTTCAATCTCAATAACATTCCCCTTGATGATCCCGAGACATTTGCGCTCTTGGGGCGCGGCGAAACAGCCGGTGTCTTCCAGGTGGAAGGGGCCGGAATGCGGCGCAATTTGGTTGAGATGAAACCCCAAAATCTTGATCATGTTATCGCCATGGTAGCGCTCTTCCGCCCCGGGCCAATGGAATTCATTCCCAGCTATATCAAGCGCATGCATGGACAAGAGGGGATCGAATATCTGCATCCCAAGCTCGAACCTATATTGGGTGAAACCTACGGGATCACCGTTTATCAAGAACAGATCATGTACACCGCCATGAATCTTGCTGGGTATTCGGCCTCTGAAGCAGATTTCTTGCGCAAAGGTGTGGCCAAGAAAAAGGCGGACGTTTTGCTTAAATCGCGCACTCGTTTTGTGAGCGGCGCGGTTGAAAATGGCGTTTCTGAAGATATTGCAAACGAAATCTTCGATAATTGGGAAGCCTTCGCCCGTTACGGATTCCCCAAGGGTCACGCCGCGGATTATGGCGTTATCGCCGTGCAAACGGCCTATCTAAAAGCCCATTACCCTGTCGAGTATATGGCGGCCTTGCTCTCTGTGGAGTTGAACAATACCGACAAAGTTGCTGCTTATGTCGCTGATTGCCGTCGCATGGGTATCGAGGTCTTGCCTCCCGATATCAATACCAGCCACTGGGATTTCTCCATAGAAGGCGATGAAGACGATGTCTCAATTCGTTTTGGGTTGGGTGCGGTCAAGAATGTTGGTCACGGCCCGGTGGATACGCTGTTAGAGGCGCGTGATGAAGGCCCTTTCGCCGATCTTAATGAATTTGTCCGCCGCGCAGATTTGCGCAAAGTTGGCAAGCGTGCCCTGGAATGCTTAATAAAAGTTGGCGCATTAGATTCATTTGGCGCTCGCCCGGCGCTCTTTGATTGTCTCGACCGTATTGTTTCCATCAGTTCATCTTATTTCGCGGCTGCCGATTCGGGTCAGATGAGTATGTTCGGCGAGCAGACTGGCTTAGTTGAAAATATCGAATTGCCTGCTATCAACGCCGAGGTCACACGTCGCGAGCAGCTTGAATGGGAGCGCGAGCTGATAGGTTTGTATGTCTCTGATCACCCCCTCAGCACGGTGATGGATGCCATCGATCAAAATGTCACCCATTACTCAACAGAATTGGTCGAAGCGAACGAACGGCAGCAGGTGCGCGTAGCTGGTCTGATTTCCCGCATCCGCCCGCATACCACCAAGAAGGGTGATCCCATGGGATTTGTCACCCTCGAAGATGTTCAGGGCAACATCGATTTGGTGATTTTCCCCAGAACTTGGGCGAAGTACCGTGACTTTATCGATTTTGACAACATCGTCATGGTTGATGGCAAAATCGATGCCCGGGGAGCAGAACCAAAAATATTGGTGGACCACATCACCACAGAACTGAATCATGTCACGCCATTAAGAGACCCTGCTTATCCAGAGCCTGGGTTTGATGTTGCTCCTGTTCATCAGCATGAACCAACTCCCCAACCTGAAGCGCGTAAGCCTGAGGCAAAGCAGAGGATTTCAGAAGAAGAAAAATCTTACAATACCGAAGGCGTTCCGCCGCCGCCCGATGCCTTCCCGGAAGATTGGAATAAGGTCAATGATATTCCTTCTTCTGAGCCTGAGACATCCTCCGACATTGATGAAGCCGATGAAGAAAATCAGGAGCGTGGCTCGCTGGTCGAAGAAGCGCTTTCCCTGGCCGAGGAATTCCAAGAAGTGCAGCAGTTGCAAGAAATGATTGCAGAAGAAAAGGGGATGGATTCAACCGAAGCGACTGAAGAATTTGCAAAATCTATGCAGCCTGTTTTGCCAACTATGCCTGCCATAGATGGCAGCGATATCCGCATGCTCACCGTGATCATGCGTCCTGCACTGGGCCGCGTCCGCGATAGCTTGCTGATGCGGCGCATTTTTGGCAAATTAATCAGTTATCCGGGCAATGACCGTTTTGCGTTCCACATTTTCGAAGACGGACGTGGTTATTTGTTGGATTTCCCCAACTATACAACCCACATACATCCTGAATTAATTGCTGAAATTAATGAACTCATGGGGGAAGAAAACGTGCGTATTGAGAAGATCACTTTTCAATAGAGCCTTTTCCGATTGAAATACATTTGGGGTAGAATATGGCCTTATAGTGAAGAGTTCAATCTTGCAGCTACTTCTATGCAGAAGCCTCAATAAGTTGGAAACTTGCATTTCCTAAAAATGTGGCCGATCAAAACTTATGCGTATTCGCGCCAAAGGAAAAAATCATAAAAAGAAAACAATCTTTACTCTTAATATTGGTATCGCTCTTGATTGTCAGCATGGCCTGTTCTTTGACCGGTGGTGCTGCCGAAGAGCCTGAAGCACCAACTGCTGAAGATGTTCAGCAAGAAGAAGTTGCTGAAGAACAAGTGGAGGAATCTGAAGAAGCTGAAGAGCATGAAGACGCCGACATGCAAGAAGAACACGAGGCTGAGGACATGTCGGAAGAATCTCAAGAATATGATACAGCATTCCCGCTACCCGATGATGTACAGAATTTCACTGGCGGTGGCGATCAGGTCAATTTTGCCACTGAGATGACGATCGATCAATCGATCGATTTTTATCGCCGTATCTTTGCGGAGATGGGTTTGATCGAGCGAAAGATCAACACAGCTATCACAGATACAACTTTCAGCATGGTATTTGATGGACACACCAACGGAGATGCAATTGTTATACAAGGTGTTGATCTTAGCAACGGCACTACAAATATCAATATCCGCTTTGAGGATGTATAATTTCGATGCTCGGGAAATATTGAAGTTACCGGAGAATTAAGGAGTAGCAAATGGTCAGTCAAGAACTCATTGAAATCCTTCGTTGCCCTGCCTGCGTACGGGACACTGAAGGTTTGCTGGAATACTATAAAGAATCCTGGTTCATTTGTCAGGATTGCGGACGCAAGTACCCTATCCGCGATGATATCCCCGTTATGTTGATCGATGAAGGTGACAAATGGGTAGAGACAGCCAAGGAAGATCTGCCCATCCCGCCACCTGAGAAATAAGCACTAGAAGTTCGACTTCTCCAAGAAGTCGAACTTCTCCTCGGGATGCCCAATTTCCAATCGCTAATTTCCAACTTAATATCTGGTGATGATGATGTCGCCGAAGCAACTGCGCTCGAGATTTCTGCTTTTGGATCGGATGCCTTGCCAGCCTTGAAGAAATTACTTTCTTCTGAAAATGCTGACCATCGTTGGTGGGCCACGCGTACGTTGGCGCTGATCTCTGATCCCCAGGTGTCTGCCTTGCTCTTAGAGTCTTTGCGCGATCCCGAACTGGAAGTACGCCAATGTGCGGCCTTAGCTCTCAAAGAACAGCCTATGCCTGAGGCGATTCCAAAGTTAATTGATTTGCTTAGCGATACAGACCGTTTACTTTCCCGTCTTGCCGCCGAGGCTTTGATCAGCGCCGGGGCTGATGCTGTCCCTATGTTGGTTGAAACTCTCCAAAGTGGAGAGCAGCGCGCCCAAGGAGAAGCCGCTCGCGCTTTGGCCATTGTTGGAGATACGAGTGCTATCCCCGCCATGTTCGAAGTTTGGGAGCGCAGTTCATCCATTGTGCAACACTGGATCGAGGAAGGTTTTCGGCGTATGGGGGTAGGTATGACGTTTTTTTCCCCAGAGTAAAAGAAAGACCCCAAAGGTATTTCTTGGCATTTCGAGCACGTCACGCTATGCGGCCCTACGGGCGGACGGGCCAGCACCCAGCGAAGAAGCAGAAACCTTTAGGGTTTAATTTGAAAATTCGAATTGTGATTTCTTAGGCAAAGAAAGCCCAACCTGCCCACACGGCGATCATAATCAGTCCCAATACAAAACGTGCCAGGAACGACAACCCCAAACCTAACATCAATCCTTTGACTATCTCGGTCGCGGCCTTGCTGTCGTCAAGGCGACGGTATTCCATCAGATAGAGAACCAGAGGGGCAGCGATGATGCCGCCAATGGGTGGGAATACAAATGTAAACATAACGCCAGCAAACAATGCCGCGATGATCGAGCCCCATTCAGCGCCCTTCTCGCGGGCTTTGGCGCCCATCAGCACGTTATCAGCACCGACAGCTATTAGCATCAACAAGGTAATTAGCGCAAAAAGCACGCCGCCCAAATTGCCAAAACCAAATACGATGCCATACACTAAAGCTGCAGACCAGATGACAACGTTTCCGGGGAAAATCGGTATGATCAAGCCTAATTGACCAAAGGTCATGGTCAGGATGATGAGAATTAATGAAGTTGTTTCTAGCCAGGCAGGCATAATATCTCCTTGGGTATTCCAGACCCTAAAGGTCTTTGTGTAGCACTCCGAGCACGTCAACGATGGGTCTGAGGCCAGCGAAGGAGCTGAGACCTTTAGGGTCTAGCAAAAAACTTTCCATCTACGAAAGACGAATTTCGAAATTCGCTTATATCACTTTATACGAATAGTATAAGCCAAAGTTGCTCTTATTCCGGCTTAATCACCTCGATGTCCCCCATCCATGGGCGCAGAACTTCGGGGATGACCACGGAGCCATCGGCCTGTTGGTAGTTTTCGATGATGGCGATCATCACACGTGGCAGTCCCAATCCCGATCCATTCAGGGTGTGCAAGAAACGAGGCTTGCCTCCTTCTTCAGGTCGATAACGGATGTTAGCACGGCGTGCCTGGAAGTCGGTCACGTTGGAGACCGAGGATGCTTCCAGCCATTCCCCGCAGCCCGCGGCCCAGACTTCGAGGTCGTAGGTGATGCTGGCACCAAATCCCAAGTCACCAGTGCAGAGCTGGTGCGTGCGATAGGGTAATCCTAATAATTCGGCGGTCTCCTCAGCATCGGCAAACATTTTCTCGAATGCTGCCGGTGAATCCTCGGGTTTGGTGAACATGTACATCTCGACCTTATCGAACTGGTGCCCGCGCTTGATGCCGCGCACATCGCGTCCAGCGCTCATTTTCTCGCGGCGGAAGCAAGGTGTGTAGGCCGTGTAGTAAAGGGGTAGATCTTCCTCTGGGATGATTTCGTCCATGTGATAGCCCGTAAGGGGTACTTCAGCGGTGGGGACGAAGTAGAGATCTTCCTCGTGATCTTTGTAGAGATTGTCAGCGAACTTAGGTAGCTGTCCGGCCCCAAAGACGGTATCGGTACGCACCATGAAGGGGGTGTATTTCTCGGTGTAGCCCTGTTTGGTGTGCAGGTCGAGCATGAAGGCAATCAGCGCACGCTGCAAAAGCGCGCCCGCCCCACTGAGCACGTAAAAGCGCGAACCAGTGATCTTGACACCGCGCTCGAAATCCAAAATGCCTAATTCCGGGCCAAGATCCCAGTGGGGTTTGGGTTCGAAGTCAAACTCGGGGATCTCTCCCGAAGTTTTCAGAACCATGTTTTCGCTTTCATCTAACCCATAAGGGGTTTGCTCGCTGGGGATATTGGGCAAGGTGGACATAACAGCATCCAACGATGCCTGCACATCCCGCAATTCTTCGTCGATTTTGCTAATCTTGTCTCCCACGGCGCGCATAGCCTCGATCTTCGCCTGACGCTCGTCGGCGTCTTTCATCTTTCCGATCTCTTTCGAGACTTTATTGCGCTCTGCTTTGAGAGATTCCACATCCTGAATTAGGTCGCGACGCTGCACGTCCAATTCAAGCACCTGCTCGACTGGCGCGGGATCTTCCTGACGCTTTTTTAACGCCTCCCGCACGATGTCTGGGTTTTCGCGGATCAGGTTGATGTCTAGCATTTTGCACCTCCGGCACATTGTGGTTGGGATTGGATTTTAGGCAGTGACCTAATCCACAATGGGCTTGGCAAATTCGCAGTCTGCCGAACTATTAAATCAACTTGAATTTGCGAATTTGCTTTAGCGATAGAACATGTTGATTTGCACACTCTATGCCTGTGCAGTTTTAAACTTGTTTCAAAACTGCTATGCTATTAATTTGGAGTTACACTCCAAATTAATAGCCCCCCTCTCCGTGCAGGACGAGGGGGGCGCTCGTGGTGCCACCTGCTTTTGTCAACCTCGGGGGTTGACCTCAATGTTTCGCTATAACGGGCGAACCCGGCTTCTTTATAACAATTGTTGCGGTAGAGACGTAGCATGCTACGTCTTTACCATATTGTTTCTACAAAAGCGATTCCCCGAAGTGGGGGACGGAGGGGATTTCATCGCTTGGCCTGCCGCCTCGCACCGACCGGCGGCTCTCTGAAAGGTTAGGCGATTACTCGTCTCCGTGCTGATCTTTGAAAGATCGGAATGGTGCGATTATACCGAATGATTGCCATGAGTCAAGATTTTGCCGAATTTTTCTTGCCAAATATCGCAGGCAGCAATGGTAGTGCCAATATATTCAACAATGCCAGGACAGCAAACGTCCAGCGGAAGCCAACCGCATCCGCGGAGATGCCGCTGATGGCCATGCCTGCGCCTTGGGCTACGTTGGTTACGGCCATCAGTATTGAAAACATCGAGGCAGCAATGCGTTTCTCGGTGTATTTCATTGCCAGGGCAAAGAAGACCGTTTGCTGTGTGCCGTAAGCCAGACCGTATATGGCGACTAAAGGCCAAGCCATGCCGGGACCCGTGATAAAGGCCAGCAACAAGATGCCAACCAGGCCCACACCCATAGCTAGCATGGTGGCATTCTTCATGCCGATGCGCCCATAGAGACGTCCGCCGAAGGCGCCGCCCAAAACCACTCCGACACCCCAAACCG
>CAYQQX010000057.1:0-24976 GCA_964419495.1 uncultured Anaerolineales bacterium | reverse complement strand
CCAATTTGTCAACCAGTTTTTTCTCTTTTTATCGTGCGAAATGAGCCATGCCGAAGAATGCTTGGATTTTGGTTGTTATTCGCTAATGTTTCCCGTTAGGAACTAAGTACATCCCCTCCATAAACAACATGTTAAAGTTAGCATCCAAGTCCAAGTCGATTTGTTTGGCGTGAGCTGCCAACTCTTCCCCCTTGGCGAAACCTTCATCCGTCAGGAACATGGCAGCGCCAAAACCAGCCCCGTTGGCCGCGGTTTCGACGATCTCTTTGCTGACAGGTGGGATCATTCCAATATCGAGAATGGCGTCAATATCGACTTGTCCGCCAAAAGAGCCGGTGAGGATGATTTTTTGAAGATCTCTGGGTGTTAGATCAAGTTGATTCATCAGCACATCGATGGCGGCGCGGATGGCTCCCTTGGCTTTTTGGAGTTCGCGCACATCAGTTTGTGTCAAGCGCAGATTTCCTTTGGGCGTAAGCTTGATGCTGCGGTGATTGTTTTCATCATCGCTGATTAGATTAGCGAATCGCGTAGGGTTTTGTTGAATACGCCCGGTATCATCGATCACGCCAGCATGGTGGAGTTGATGCACCGCGCTAAGTAATCCGGAGCCTGTCAAGCCGATGGGCTCTTCATCCGCAATGGACTTCAATATTAGCTCATCATCTTCGATGGAAACATCCACAATGGCGCCATCGATGGCGCGCGTACCACAGGAGATATTGACCCCTTCGAAGGCAGGTCCGGCAGCTGTTGAAGCGGTTAGGATGCGATCTCCATTTGTAACCATAACCTCGCCGTTGGTGCCCAGGTCGATGGCTGCTATGGGTCCAGGGGGGTCATCAAACTTGAAATAAGCCAGACATGCTAAGGCATCAGAGCCGACGAAACCTCCTATCATGGGGGGCAGGGATACCTTCACCCCATCAGGGAATATGCCACCCATGAGGTAGGTGGCGTCTTTGATTGAAGCAGCGCTGTGTGGTTGGAAAGGCATTAGGGCGAGTGTGTCTAGGGGCAATTGAGCCAATAAATGCTGCATGGCCACATTGCCCACAATGGTCACTCGTTCGATGCGATCACGGATGCGCTGCGAAAGTTTCAGCGAATCAACGGCTTGATTGATGGATGCCAGGGCTAATCGATGCAGTCGGTCAGCATTATCCTGATCATCGATGGCAGCTGACAACCGCGAGATCACATCCGCGCCATAGACGGTTTGTTGGTTGAGACCAGCGCCCCCTGCAGCAACTTCGCCGTTGTCAAGCAAAGTCAAGAATGCGGCTACAGTAGTTGAGCCTAGATCAATGGCTAATCCTAAGGGAACATCTTGTTCACGCTTGTATCGAGAACTGCTCTTAAAGATCTTGTTGGAATAAACCACAATTGGCGATAAAACAACACGGGCATCATCGTCAACTCTGGCGCGACAAGCGAGACGGTTGTTCAAGGCTAATTCACCGGGAGTCAGGTTTTCAAATTCGATTTCATCGGGTTCTCTAACGCCTTCTTCCACTAACACTTTACACTTGCCACAAGTGCCACGACCGGCGCAGGGTTGTTCAAGGGGTAATCCGGTTTCGGCAATTACATCACCAAGCAGACTGTTCGGTTGAGCTTGAATGGTTTTTTGTTCTTCACCGTAGATGACTGTGATTTGGGGCATTTTGTTTCCTAATCTTGTCGTTTATTATTGCTTATTAATCTCTTTGAGAATCTGGAAAACTTTATCATAAAAGCTTTGAATGTGCTCACGCATGATACTCTCTGCGCTGTCCGTATCTTTATTCTTGATAGCTTCGACAAGTTCGAGGTGTGTTTCAACAGCAGCGGGGAGAAATTCTAATTGGGGCAGCGCCAGATACCATATTCTTTTCGATTGACCGTAAAAATCTTCCAAGATTTCAGAAAGGTATTTGTTTTTTGCAGCTTTGGCTACTGCTTGATGAAATTTGTGATCTAACTCGAAATGCTGTTGTGGTTGATCAATGGATGACTTCCCAAGTTCTTGACACAATGCTTCAAGGATTAATATGTCATCGGGATGTGCATTTGCGGCTGCCTGGCGAGCGCAATATGTTTCGAGAAGCAATCGGATTTCGCTGATATGCTTAAGATCGGGGATGTTGATGCCTGCGACGAACAAACCTCGGGGTGGCGCGTCAATTAAGTGATCATGGATTAACAATTTGATAGCTTCTCGAACGGGGACCATACCCATCCCCAATTGTTGAGCTAAATCGCCTTCATCAATAGGCGCTCCAGGGGCTAACTCCAAAGTAGTGATTTTCTCGCGGATGCTTTCGTAGGCCCTTTGTGTATCTATGCGCTCTAATTCCATAGCTTGCTCCAGTTTTATTTTGCTAGCCGTGGGTTGCCCACCGCTTGGACACGGATGCGATAGGTATCCAGACCGTCATTTACTTCGTCAACGATTATTTGGGGATTGTCAGCGCCCGAACGCAAAGCGGCGCTCAGCGCTCGTTCCCGTCCAAATTTGTGGGCGCGGGAAAGCGCTTCATCAAGATCTTCAAATTCCTGACGATCGTCACGCGTTTGGACAAAATAGCTGATTACGTCCAACCCTGAACCGGTTAATCGCGGATAAACCAAAATCTCTTCAGCAACCATGATGCTCCCGGAAACAGCACCCACAGCGTTGGCGACATAATAGTAATCTGGAAGGATTAATTCAGTTTGCAAAATTTTGGCAACATCCTTTAGCATAATCTCAGCTGGAGCGCCAATACCGATTATGGGGTGTTTCAGGCGAATTTGGGTATCCAGATGTGGATGCGCAGCATTGATGGTATTGTGGAAGAACCAGGCACCAATATCTTTGATTGTATATGAGCCCCTTGGGACTTGGCGCTCAGTCAGAAATTCAACCACTGCCTGAAGGATGAGTTCGGTGATCTGCGACCAGATAAAATTTGACAAGTCAGCTGAATCCCACTTCAGGTGATTGCTGAGCAAATTCAAACCATATTGAGAAGCCTGTACGTTCCAAGGAGTATACCGGCCATCGACATGCAGTAAATCTGTGGGTGTTAAACCTGCTTTCCCAATAATCTCTTGACGCAATAATTCCTCGTAACTAAGCTGATTGATATGTAAGAGGTCTAACTCCTCGAGGAGAGTTGGTATAGGTTGGGGTCCATCGGCGAGAATTTTGATGAGCTTTTTTTCGCGCTCGGATTTGACGATATGCTTTTGCGTAGGTTCACGAAGCAGGAACCAGTGTTCCAGCCAGATTGGCGGATTGGGAGGCCAAGTTTTTTGAGTCAGGTTTTTCAATTGCCCAATGAGGTGGGGATGTTGATGCGCGAGATAGGCCAAAGGCACGACCCGCTCTGGGCCAATGACAATCTCATTCTGGCGATCGAGGCTGATATGGCTGTCCCCTCCCAAGCCAATGGAGAGCAGGTTAGCAGCCTTGACGGATGTTTTGTATCCGGCGACTGACGCCCCCTGTTCGCTGATGGTCACTTCTCCAGCTTGGATATGGGCCAAATCGGTTGTTGTCCCCCCCACATCTAGAACCAAGGCATCTTCTTGATTAGAGAGGAAGCGTCCTCCGATGGCGCTGGCTGCTGGTCCTGAATGGATCGTTTCGACCGGTGTTCTGGCGGCGAATTCATCACTCATTAGCGTGCCATCGCCGCGCACAACCATCAATGGAGCATCTATGCCCCGACGTTCCATGGCTCTGCGTACCGCGATGATGAAATCTTGCAACACAGCCAATAACGAAGCGTTCAATGCAGCTGTGGTGGCGCGCTCCACAGACCCAAGTTTGGTGGAAAGCTGACTGCCTAAAACAATAGGAAGATCACAAATTTGAGCAATGGCGTTATAAGTACGATTTTCATGCTCTGGGTTGAGAGGACTGAAATAACTGGATACTGCAATGGCGTCCACCTGGTTTTTGATAGCAGTAGCCTTCTCCAATATCCCAGTTAGATCAAGCGTTTCCTTCTCCAGACCTTGTAAATCATGACCTCCATTGAAATAGTAATAGTTAGGTGTTGCGAATTGAGTGTCCAATTCAAAAGACGCAACCAGTTCGGGGTCGTAGCCAATTAGAAAGAGTCCGACTCGTTTTCCTTTGCCCTCTGCGATGGCATTTGTCGCCAGGGTTGTCGAGACGGAAACCATTTTGATGGCAGAGGGGTCTTTGATTTCAATGCCTTCGATGACGCGTTCGATTCCGATGGAAAAATCGCGCTTGGTAGTCAAGCTTTTATGCGAAGCCAGTACTTTGCGGGAGTTATGTTCCAGCAGAACACCGTCGGTGTATGTCCCGCCGGTATCGATACCTAATACCAAGGCTTCGGATGATTTTTGATTTGATGACAAACTAAACCTCTAATACGCATTTAGGGGCGTGACCTTCCTCAATGGACAGCGACCACGCGCGAGGAAGTTTGAATCACGCCCCTATTTTCATATTCAGAAACCGAGTTTTTGGTTCTCAGTCAATGAGATTGTTCAAATAATTAAAAAACTCGGTTTCTAATTCGGGATTACCCAAACATGGCGATATCTAACTCTTCGCCTTTATGCTTTTCGTCAGCCAGCTCGCAGATTCTGCGAATCTCCTTGAACATCTTCTCGTCCATGAGAGGTTCGGTATCTTCTTCCAGGATCTCGATAACGCGCTCATTGACGCGCTGGCGATAGGTCTTACTGCCGGCCGCGTTCCAGTTCTCCCAGTTATTGCGGTCGATCAGTTTGGGTTGCCAGATATCGGTCTTGAAGCGGGCAAAGGTGTGATCGTGGTCGAGATAGTGTCCACCAGGGCCAACTTCATCCATCACGTGTAGCGCCCGGCTGTCGTCAGTGACCTCGATGCCGCGCAGAATGCGCTTGACCATATCGATGATCTCGTTCGAAGCAACCATCATTTCCATGGAGCTGGTGAGACCTTGTTCAAGGTACCCAACGTCATGGATCATGTTGCCGCCGCTCAATGCTGCGGTGGTGAGGTTGATCGTGGCTTCCATGGCGGCCTGCTCGTCGAACAGCTTGGAGTCTGAGCAGCCGCCAGTCTCGTATTCGGGTAGACCCAACCACTTGGTGATCTGGGTATACGCCGCACTGAGTAAGGCCATCTCAGGGGAGCCGTAGCAGTAGACCGTTGTGAGCATGTCCATATTGGACATCAGGCCGCCGATGATCAATGGCGCGCCCGGTTTGCGCGTCTGGCTGAGAACGATGCCAAAAAGACTCTCAGTGAGTGCCTGAACGGCGGTGCCTGCCAGGGTGCATGGGGCTGTTGCTCCAGCTAACGGGCATGGCGTGTAGACAAAGGGAATCTCATTGTCTGTGGCGAAGAGTAATTTCTGCACCACTTCCTCGGAATGGCTCAACGGGGAGACCGGCTCGATGTAGAGCGAGAAGATAGGGCCTTTGCGCCACTCATCCATCCCGCCTACTCGAATCAGAGCCATTTCGAATTGATCCTTCAAACCATCAATATCTACCGCGGTAATATTGATGGGCTTGTTAGTCCCTTCAAGCATGGCCAGATACTGCCAGCGGTCGTAGGTGCCCACTGACACATCTTGAACGATGCCCAGGGACATATGGAAATCTAGATTGGGTAATGCCTGGGCAACGCGAGCGATATTATTGACGTCTTGATATTTTGCACGCCGTCGTTCACCCGTATAAGGGTCAAGGGTGAAGGGGGTATCGGATCCAGCCCCAAAGGTGATCGAATCCTTGTAGAGTTCCATCTTGTGTTTGCGGTCTGGACCTACTGTAACCACCTTGCTGGATATCGTCGCCAGGGCTTTATCTACCAACCAGGGCGGAATCTTGACTAACGCGCTGTCGTCAGTTTTATCCTCGACGATAGCGCCGCCTTCGTAAGCAACTTTGACACCTTCCTCATCGTAAACTCGCACACCGGTTTCGTACAACACGGTCAACGCGGCGTAGAAGATAGCTTCGATTTCATCTTCAGTCAGTACTTGGAAGATTGGTGTTGCGTTTACGAGATAATTTGTTTTTCTTACTTGCATGATTGTTACTCCTGTTATCGCCTAAAAACCCTAAGGGTTTTCGCAAACATCCATGAAAACGACGTTCCTGGGCTGATACTATTCACTTTGAAGCCATGATGCTGACGGAAACCCTTAGGGTTTCGCCTCTGGGTTATCAGCGTAGAAACATCTCCTGTTTGATCTCGCCACCGGGTGGAATAACCAGAAATTCACTGTCGGCTTCATCAGGTGAGGCGGCGATCTCGATCAGCCGTCTCACGTATATTTCTGAGCCGAGGATCTCTTCATAGCGCATATCCCATCGCTTGCAGTACTCAGCAACCTCCTGAGCTTGCGGTCGATATTTCTCCAGATCATCTTCAGTGTGGGCCACGAATACCAGTCTTTCGTAATGCTGGTATTGTTGATCCATGATCCAGGCAGCATCTTCCTCGCCATATTTTTCGACGTATTCCTGATATTCCTGGTAAGGGTTGCTGCCCGATTCCAGCCAGCCTTTGGTCAAATAATATGAGCCTGGGGTGGCTTCGAATTCCTGGATATAGCGCTTATAGGATCCCAGCAGAATGGCAATGCAGTCATCTGTGCGTGGGACAAGCAATGTGTGCTCTCCAGTCTTAATCCCTTTCAAACCGTTGCCACACAAACCATATCCCAGGATGATCAAGCTGGGTTCATTGACATCGTCGATCGTATCTTGAAGAGTCCAGGTCAGCTTTTCGGGGACGCTGTGTAACCCGTAATCCAGGAAGGTAAAGCGCTTAGCCATTCCCTCGGGGATCAGTTCTTCCATCAAGCTTTGGAAGACCTGGCAGGCGATGACAACGATGGGTAGTTTCTCCGGTGTCTTCATAATAATTACGCTTTAACCTTACGCAACACCAACGAGTTGCTTGGCTAAATCAGCGCCAGACGGCGCGTTGGAGCCGTAGCCATCAGAGCCGATACGATCGGCAAATTCCTTGTCAACAGGCGCTCCGCCGACCATAATCTTGACCTGATCGCGCAGCCCGGCTTCTTCGATGGCCTTGATGGTATGGCCCATTGCCCGCATGGTGGTGGTCAGCATGGCTGACATACCCACGATTTTAGGTTGATGCTCTTTAATGGCATCGATGAATTTTTCGGGTTCGGCATTGAAGCCAATATCGACGATCTCGAAGCCGGACCCCTCACAAAGCATGCTGACCAGGTTCTTGCCGATATCATGCAGATCACCTTTGACGGTGCCCATGACGATTTTGCCAAGCAGTTCGGCGCCGCTTTCCACTAACAATGGACGTAAAATCTCCATTCCTGCCGCCATGGAATCGGCGGACATCAATACTTCGGGGACGAACATGTCGCCGCGTTTGAAACGGGCGCCAACTTCATCCATTCCCACAATCAAGCCGTTGTCGAGGATCTCTTTGGGCGTCAAGCCTTTTTTCAAGCCACGTTCGACCAGTTTGTGAGTCTTCTCAGCATCGCCTTCAAGGATGGCGGTGAATAATCTCTCGTATAGTTCGCTCATCTGTTATCTCTCCTCGTTAGCTGCTTTTGACGCGTTCTTCAGCTTCAGCCAATACCTTTCCGATCACTTTTTCGGTTTCAGGCTTAATGGGGGAGGGTTGATGGGTGGCCAGGATATCTTGGACGCGGGTGACAGTGCGATCTTTCATGGTCTGTTTGCCCATCTCTTCCCATTCTTCGTAATTGCGGCGGTCGCACAGATTGGGATACCAGAATTCGCTCTTGTAGTATCGCCGGGTGTGCGGTTCGCGCAGATAATGTCCGTTGGGACCGACATTGTGGATTGCATCCACTGCCAGGGTGTCTTCATTGACTTCGATGCCGCGCGTGATCCTTCGGGAGTACCCAATGGCTTCATCCATGGCACACAACTGAAAGACCGAACCAGTCATCCCGCTCTCGGTATAGCCAACATCATGACACAGATCCCCACCGGTCAGAGCCGAGAAGAAGACGGTCAGTGAGCCTTCGATGATAGCCTGCTCGTCGAAGGTCTTGGCATCGGTACAACCGCCTGTTTGCCAGAGAGGTATGCCGGCAAAATGCGCCAACTCCGTCAGTCCGGCCATGTTTATAGACATTTCAGGCGCGCCGTAAGAGAGGATCATAGCGCTCATATCCATCACTGAGAATACGCCGCCCATGAAGAATGGCAGTCCCGGTTGAATGGTTTGGGCAATCACTAAGCCCATCCATGATTCGGCCGCACCCTGGATGATGATTCCGGCTGATGTCACGGGAGCAGTGCCGCCAGAGATGGGGCAGGGGGTGAAGATCAAGGGTACGCGATGTTCAGCAGCAAAGATCAGCTTGTCCAACGCTTCCTGGGTGCTGACCAATGGGGAAAGTGGTTCGCAGTAATGCACGTAATTGGGACGCCGCTCGAAGGCTTCCTGCCCCCCGGCTTCGGCTACAGCGATCTCATGAATACCCGCTGAATCAAATTTGTCATACGACCAGGCCACGATGGGTTTGCTGGTATTGGGGAACATGCCAGCAAACTCGTATAAAGCACCCAAGTCGTGATGCACATCGTTGACCGTGCCCAGCGATTCGCAAAAATCGATATTGGGTAAGGCATCAACTGTTTTCGCAACCAGGGACACATCTGCTTTCACATAGGGACGCCGCTCCATGGTTTCCACGTCGATGAAGTTGGGGCAGGTCGGTCCTGGCCCGAAGTGGCCGCGGCCTGGCCCGATGTGGATATTATGCTCGGGGTTTCCATCGCGAGCAAAAATCGTGAAGCTGCGCGGGGCCAGATCAAGTGCCCTTCTGACGATGTAGGAAGGGATCCGCACTCGGATACCATCCACCCAAGCGCCAGCTTCTTTCAATATTTTACGTGCTTGGTCGTGATGTACATCAAGACCGGTGTATTCCAATACGTGGAGCACACCATCGAATAACTCTTGCAACTGATCGTCTGAGAGCATTCGAAATCGCACGCCGGAATTTGTTTGATAGTTGCCTCTCATACTGACATGGCTCCTTTCAGATAGGAAGTAGGGAATTGGAAGTAGGGAGTAGGTTTACTTACGGCGTTCGGTGTTTTTGATCAAGCCGTTTATTAACCGGCCAACAGTTTCCGCTTGGAGAATAAACTTTTCACTCGATTCAATATGCTCTAAATCATCTGACAGAATGAAATAATATTTCAACTCTTCCAGCGAGCTTTCGGATATGTTGTAAAAGCGAATCTTTTCCTGAATACCACGACGTTTAAATCCTTCGGCGATATTGGCTGGAATTGAGATGGCCGCTCGTCGCATTTGTGCTACAAGGCCGTATCGCTCATCATTTGGAAAATCTTTCGTTATCGCATAAACCAGCAGCACTAATTTGTGAGCCTCTTTCCAGGCATCAAGCTGTTGAAAATGCGACAACTTCCCCATACTTCTTACTCCATTTCTCCTTACTCCTTATCCCATAAATTTCTTTGCTAATTCAGATGCCGAGGCGGCATTGGATGCGTAGCCATCGGCACCGATCTGGTCGGAGAAAGCCTGGGTGACAGGGGCGCCGCCGATCATAATCTTGACTTTTTCGCGCACACCGGCCTCTTCTAAAGCTTTGACCGTATGCTCCATGGCTCTCATGGTGGTCGTCAATAGGGCAGACATACCCAAAATATCGGGTTCATGCTCTTTGACGGCATCAACGAAGGATTGCGGCTCGATGTCTTTACCCAAGTCAATGACTTCGAAGCCTCCTCCTTCACACATCATGCCAACCAGGTTCTTGCCGATGTCGTGCAGGTCTCCCTTTACGGTTCCCAGGATGACTTTGCCGGTCATGGACGCGCCAGTCTCGGCCAACAAAGGTTTGATCAGGCCCATGGACGACTGCATCGCTCGAGCAGAGCGCAGCACCTCGGGTACAAACATGTTGCCGGCTTTGAACTCCACACCAACATGATCCATGCCAGGCATAAGGCCTTTGTCAAGGATATCCTTGGCGCTGAGGCCATCGTCTAGGGCATCCTGGGTGAGTTCAACGATTTCATCCAGGTTGCCTTCGATGACGGCTTTGGATAATTCAGCAAACAAATCACTCATTTTATCTTCCTCCATATAAATTGGGATTCATAAATATTGTTTGATGGTTTGATGGAATTCCTCAATGTGCATTTTCATTCTATGCTCGGCTGATTGGGCATCCCCGGCTTCTATTGCTTCGAGGATTTCAATATGGGCATCTACATCGATATCCTCGGGCTGAGCGTAATTGATTGCCAAATACCAAATTCGCAGTGACAGATTGTAGAAGTGTTCAAGCTCTTTAAGTAAGAATTTGTTGTTAGCTGCTTCGATGATCTGCGAGTGGAACTCGTGATCGATGTTGATCAGTGCTTCCTTATCTGTTGGGTCTGCGAGGTGGTATTTTTCGGCTAGAGATCTTAAATGTCGAAGCTGTTCTTCTGTTATTCGTTCAGCAGCAAGTCGTGCAGCAAAAGATTCCAATTCGACGCGTACCTCGAAAATTTGAGTCAAATCTGTTACCTTGACATCGGCCACGTACATCCCCCGGCGTGGCGTTACGGTGACCAAATTTTCGGCCTGAAGTTGCTTAATTGCCTCCCGAATCGGAGTTCTGCCCAAGTTTAGCTCTTCCATCAATTGAGCCTCACTGATTACAGAACCTGGAGGCATTTTTGTTGTAACGATTTGCCTTTTTATTTGGGCGTATGCTTTTTCAGCGTCGGTAGGTTTCATGTGAGATGTTTTGGTGATCTCAGTTATCCTCTTGCTCCTGTTGACGCTTCCGATAAGCCTGGATCCAGGCCATGCCATATTCATCGCGTCCCATGGAGAGATCAGCGGCTTTGATCGCGATACTCACTTCGGGTTCCAAGGGGTTGGTGATGGGACAAGTCAATCCCGAATGGATAGCCATGGCGATGAATGTGGAATTGATAAATTTTCGATCCGGCATCCCAAAGGAGATATTACTGGCCCCCATGGTGATGTTGACACCAAATTCAGCGACGATCTTCTCAATGGATTGCATGGCGATCAATCCTGCTGTGTGATCTGAGCCCATGGTCAATGCCAGTGGGTCGATGACGATATCTTCAACCGGAATGCCAACTTTTCCAGCGTGCTTGATGATGTTGGATGCAACTTTGAGGCGATCATCAGCGGTAGCCGGAATGCCATCATCGTCCATGCACAAGCCAATTACCGCCGCGCCAAATTCCTTGGCTAGGGGCAGCACAGCTTCTAAGGAGCGCTCTTCGCCGTTGACCGAGTTGATTAGTGCCTTCCCCTCGTACAATGATAATGCAGCTTCTAGGGCTTCAGGGTCAGCAGTGTCTATGCAAAGTGGGACATCGACCACTTCCAAAACTGTGGACATGACTTGTTTAAGCAGGGCAGGTTCATCTGCGCCTGGGACACCAGCGTTGACATCGAGAATTTTCGCCCCAGCTTCAACCTGGTTGACAGCATCCTTGCGGACGATATCGAAATCCCCGGCTTGCAGGGCTTTGAGCATTAATTTTCTTCCAGTGGGATTGATCCGTTCCCCAATGATCACCGTAGCATTGCCCCGGTTGATCTCAACGGTTTGGGATTTTGATGAGACAACAGTGGTAAGGTTTTCTGCCATTCGTTCACCTCTCAATTATTGGTTGTGAATAAGGGTACCTTGCTAGTATATCACAAATATATCAGGCGCAATAGTTATTTTCGTCTGAATATTGAAGATCTAGGAGATATTTCAAAAAGAAACATGAAGCACCCCATATTTAATCTAAGATGAAAAACTATAATAGAAAGCTATATTTCGCCCCACCCGTTCGGCTGAGCCGTTCGTCCCGCTCATGACAGGGCTCACGACGAAGCCCTGGCCCTCGCGAAGTATGCCCTAGGGGTACTCCCCCGACAACTAGGGGAGAGAAAATGGTAAAAAATCCCCCTTCCTTGGGGAAGGGGGACTAAGGGGGATGGGGATGAAAACATGACTCATTCCGAATGTTAAATTCGGGGTGTGTCATGTTCAAATCGATATCAGATTATTGTGCTTGTTCAGGACATAAGCTTCTTTGCTAATTCAGATGCCGAGGCTGCGTTAGAAGCGTAGCCATCGGCACCGATCTGGTCGGAGAAAGCCTGGGTGACAGGGGCGCCGCCGATCATGATCTTGACCTTATCGCGCACCCCGGCTTCTTCCATGGCTTTGACGGTGTGCTCCATGGCGCGCATGGTGGTGGTTAGCAGGGCAGACATGCCCAGGATGTCGGGCTCATATTCCTTGACGGCATCGACGAAGGCCTGCGGTTCGATATCCTTCCCCAGGTCGTTGACCTCGAAGCCCGCGCCTTCGCACATCATGCCGACCAAGTTCTTGCCGATATCGTGCAGGTCTCCTTTGACAGTACCCAGGAGAACTTTGCCGGTCATAGAAGCACCGGTCTCAGCCAGCAGGGGCTTGATCAGGCCCATGGATGACTGCATGGCTCGAGCGGAGCGCAGCACCTCAGGTACGAACATGTTGCCGGCTTTGAACTCCACGCCAACGTGATCCATGCCGGGCATCAAGCCCTTGTCAAGGATATCCTTGGCGCTGAGGCCATCGTCCAGGGCATCCTGGGTGAGTTCAACGATCACATCCAGGTTGCCTTCGATGATGGCTTTGGATAGTTCAGAAAACAATTCACTCATTTTCATTCTCCATTTGATTATGTATTTGCATGAAAAACTGTCTTATTTTACTCGTTTTTCAGCCTTTTGGATAACCTTATCCAGAGCCTCCGCTGCATCTTTATTCAGAGGTTTGGGCTGATAGGTTTCGAAGATCTCTTGAACCTTTGCGTTTACCCTGTCTCCCATGGTCAGTTGGCCCTCAGCTTCCCACTGCTCGCGCGAAGCCCGATCGAAAAGCTTGGGAACCCAGTTCTTCCGGAAGTGTTGATAAGTATGCTCATGTTCCAGGTAGTGGCCACCCGGGCCGACCTGGTCGATGACGTCAAGGGCGATGGTTTCTTCGTTGATTTCCATCCCGCCAGTGAAACGTTTGACCAACCCGGCCACTTCATCCATGGCAACAATCTGATCATAAGAGGCAGTGATTCCGGATTCGATATAACCAACATCGTGGATCAAATTTCCTCCACCCAATGCGGTCAGCATCATCCAGATGGCGCCTTCAGCAGCGGCTTGTTGGTCAAACAATTTGGCATCGCTGCACCCAGAGAAGGCAAAGATGGGAATGCCGTAGTAATGATTCATTTCAGCAAAGGCGGTATTCCCCAGCATAAATTCTGGAGCAGCATAAGAGATCAACCCCTGGCTCATCTCCATGAATAAGATTCCACCCGCACCGATCATGGGTGCCCCCTCGCGGATCAACTGGGTGATTAATAAACCGCTGAGCTGTTCGGCATTGGCCTGCACCACTGCCCCGGCGATGGTGACCGGTGCAGTCGCGCCGACCATCATGCCTGGGGTATACACCACAGGTAATCCTTTGCCTGCCAGGAAGAGTAGTTTTTCGCAGCTCTCTTGGGCGTGGGTGAGGGGAGAGATGGGTTCGCTGTACAGGGCCATGAAGGGACTGCGTCGCAAAGCTTCAGGGCCACCGGCCACGGCTTCGGCCATCTCGACGATATCCTCCAGATTGGCCCGACTCCAGGCAGTATAAATGATCGGTTTTGTGGTGTTGTGCAGCATCTCTCGGAAATGGTACAGGTCTGAGAGTTGTTCGGTGACATCCGAAGCAATACCCATGCACATCAAGAAGTCGAGATGCTCTAAGGCGTCGATCAGCTTGGCGACATTGGCGATATCTCCAAGCACAGCCTGGCGGCGTTCGCCGGTATAGGCGTCGATGACGAAGGGGGTATCGGAGCCAGTGCCGTAATAACCCTTGCGTCCCTCCAGTTCCATGGCAGGGTTTCCATCCCGGTCGCAGAGTACCACCCGCGTAGGGGCAGTGCGGATGGCCCACTCAATTAGATGAGAGGGGATGCGCACACGTTCCCCATCCATCCAACAGCCAGCCTTTTTGAGCAAATCACGAACCTCGGGAACAAGCACATCCACACCGGTTCTGCGTAACAACTCCAAGGTCGCGCTGTGAATGGCCTCTTTTTGGGATTCGCTGAGCAGGCGCATTCCGGGAGTCACTTGAGCGTCAAAATTACTATTGATCATTCGTTTTCTCCTTTGTTCTAAGTTGAAGATATTAGGACATACGCAGTTCGCACATTTTCAGGGTAGGAATCCAACCCTTCGACTAAACTCAGGGCATCGCCGCGTTGGGTGTATGCTCACCTATTTTCCGCCCAACACGGTTGGGCAGGCTACCCCAAGTGCGTAAGTCCTGGATATATTAATTCAGTGGCAAACGTCGATAATAGCCGGGTTTTTCCGGCGCAAAGTAATGGTCCATGGGGCCGTTGGTGAGGTAGTGCTGATGCCAGTGTTCAAGCCCATCTCGGTCCAGTACCACGCCTAGGCCAGGACCTTCTGGCACGGGGACAACATTATTCTTGGGTTTGAATGGACCGTCCTGTATGACATCTCCAATCTGCCAGCGTAACAGGGATTGGCTGGGTTCAGTGATCCAGGGCATGGCTGCCTTAACGTGTAAATAAGCCGCGGTGCAAACACCTGTATCGCCGCTGTAGCACCAAAAGCCCACACCCATTGCCTCGCAGGCACCGATGAAGCGTATCGAACGGTTGATGCCGCCCAGTACTGCGAAATTAGTTACGATGGTATCAGGTACGCCCCCCAAGGCGACGATGCGGCGGATATCTGGCATATGGGTGGAGAAGGGGATTGTGGTGTGCTGCCGCAGAGCGGCCATCTCTTCGAATGTGGCCACGGGGTCTTCGTAGTTGCGGATGTTGTAGGGTTCGATTTGGCGCATGATGTGGCGAGCCGTTGTCAGTGACCACTGCATATTCGAGTCCAGGCGAATCATGGCCTCAGGCCCCAAAGCTTCACGCAAGGCTTTGACGGTTTCTATTTCAAGCTGTGGATCCCCCTGGATCAGCTTGCCCTCGAAGAAGGTGGAACCGTGCTCGTTGCGCATTTTCAGGCAGTGGTCGACAACGGATTGGGTATCCAGTTCTGCCTGGCTGCCATCTTTGTTCATGCGGTAGGCGAAGTATTCGGTGAAGGGAATCTCTTTGCGTACCGCGCCACCCAAAAGCTTATAAAGGGGCAGTCCCCATGCTTGGCCGCGGATATCCCACAGTGCGATCTCCAAAGCTCCAAAGGCGACCACGGGCGAAGAGTCATCCGTATTTTGGACGATCTGCCAGGGCGGCACGCACAGGCTTTCCAGTTCAGCGATGTCCAGCGGGTCTTTACCGATGATGCGGGGGATCAGGCCTTCGATGGCAGAAGTGTAATGTGATGAAGGAGCCTCTCCTAAACCAGTAATCCCTTCATCAGTCTCGACTTCCACAATCGCTTTAGATGTGCCGGGGTAGAGGCCCGCAGTCCACAAAAATGGAAGTTCAAGGGGGATGTTTACAGGAGTGACACGAACCTTGGTAATTTTCATGTTTTAGCTCCTTTCATTCCCAGCTTTTTTCCATCTTCTCGATTTCTTTGAGTATCTCTGCAGGCAAGGGTTTGGGCTGGTGCTCCATGAGTGATTCTGTTTTAGCCTTGAGTCGTTCGTCGAACTTTTTGCCCCCGCCCTCCAGCCAGACATCATAGACCTTGCGGTCAAAGAGGTCGGAATACCAGATATCTTTGAAGTGTTCCATGGTGAAATCTTCATGCAGATAGTGACCCCCGGGTCCAACTTTGTCAATCAGGTCTATGGCCAGATTCTCTTCATCGACAGTAATGCCCCCCATATACTGTTTGACCATATATAGGATCTCGTTGACCAATACCATGAAGGCCGGCGAGGCCAGGGAACCGTGGTCCAGCCAGCTGCCGGCATCGTGAACCAGGTTAGCGCCGATCAGCCCTGCCGAAAGTAGGGAAAATGCCGCTTCGACGCCCGCCTGTGTGTCAGGGAATTTGGCATCGGAAGCTCCTGCGGTCCCAAAGAATGGCAGCTGGTAAAACTGGGCCATTTGCGACATGGTAGCCTTCATCAGGCTGATTTCCGGTGCGCCGTAGGAGAAGATGGTTGTGCGCATGTCCATGACGGTGGTGAAGGCCCCGTAGATAAAGGGTGCTCCCGGTTTGACAAGCTGCGCCAACACCAGGCCGCTGAGAGATTCGGCGCTGCCCTGGACGATATTACCGGCGAACGCCGCCGGACCGGTGCTGCCGAATTGCGGGGCCGGAAAGTTAATCTGGGGAATATTGTTTTCGGCGCAGTAGATGATCTTCTCTACAGCGGGGTCATAATAGAGCAGTGGGGATATTGGCTCGGAGTACTGCACGATGGTAGGTGCCTGCTCGAAACGCTCTTTGCTCCCGGCGATCAGCAGGGCCATCTCGTAGATATCTTTCAGACTGTTGCCATCTTTACAGCAGAAAACCAGCGGTTTTTCGGTGTACTTGAAGACCTGTTTGGCGATCACCCGGTCGGCGATGTCGGCGTCGACATCATCGGCCATGCCGATGGTCATCACCCAGGTATAGTTGGGCAGGGCATCGGCCAAGGTCGCGGTCACCCGGCAGTCATCGCTGACGAAGCGACGCCGTTCATTGGTGAGAGGATCTAGATAATCGACGCAGTCCAGGCTGGGGCCGTACCAGGATTTATCTCCTTCAAGAAAAACTGCCCTTTGGCCTGCACGGTTTCCCAGCACTAGGCGAGTGGGGGCTTTGTGTAGGGCATCATCGACCAGCCAGGAAGGAATTCGTACACGATGCTTATCGACGCGCGCTCCTGCGCCGTGCAAAATCTCCAGAGCCTTGGGGTGGGCGATTTCAATCCCGGTGCGTTCCAACACTTCCAATGTGGCCTGGTGAATTTGCTGGATCTGATAATCGTTGATGACTTTTAGTTGGGGGCGGAACGTAATCTCAGGTGTAAACATAGTTTCTTCCTTTCCGCCAAAAGTGATTAGGTGTTCTGTTCTACGTAGGCTGTCAATTGGCGAGAAATTAAACTATCCAAAGGCGGTTCCTCATATTCAAAGAGCAAAGTTTTCCATCGTTTGCGGGCACGGACTGTGGCATCTTGCTGTCCGTTGGACATCCAGGCTTCAACACCATCGCGGTCTAAAAGCGTTGGCTCCCAGAATTCGGTTCGGCAGCGCTCCAAAGTGTGCTTCTCTCCTAAGAAGTGGCCGTTATGTCCTACTTTGCTGATCACTTCATAGCCTAGAGTTTCCGGTGTGACCTCTATACCTTTCATATATCGGCGCAGCATGCCAATCATTTCATCGTCGAGGATGAATTTATCAAATGAGAAAGCCATATACGAACTGATGATGCCTGCTGAGTGCAGCACAAAATCGGTACCGCTGTTTATGGTTGTTAGCAGGCTGAACATGGATTCAAATCCGGCCTGGGCATCGGTTGTACTGGAGTCGGTCAGGGAACCGCCACCTCGGCAGGGTACCTCATAGAAGCGAGCCATCTGTGTGTGTGCGCTGACACAAAGTGATAGTTCGGGGCTGCCAATCACCAACCTCCCCGTGCGCATATCGACATTAGTGGATGTCGATCCAAAGATGACGGGTGTACCGGGATTGATGAGTTGTGCCAAAACAATTCCTGCCAGGATCTCCGCGTTTTGTTGTGCAAGTACACCGGCTAAAGATATGGGTCCGGTCGAACCTGCCATAACTAGTGTTGAGATCAACAGGGGTTGACCTGCGCCAGCAAATATCCTGATTGCCTCGATCATATCTGGGCTGTACTCTAATGGACTGAGGGGGTTGATTGGGCCGATAGTAACTGGTCTCGTCAGGTCATCACCAAAAATGATTTTGGCCATATCGATGGTGTGGTTTGATCCTACTGTTCCATCTGAACAGCCGACAAAGGCTTTGTCTGAGTGCACAATCCCTGCGTGGAGCATTGCCAGATGGGCATTTTTTGAGCGTAGATCTCCAGGCATAACCATTTGGTAGCCGTTCATATCCTGGTTTGATAAGCTTTGTGCCAGGCGGACTGCGTTTCTATAATCTTCAATTGTGGCTGAACGCTTGCCTGATTCTGAATCAACTAAGAACGGCGCTCCCAAACCTGGGGTAAAGACTGGTATGCCATTGCCGATGATCACATCTCGCTCCGGATTACGGGCGTGAACTGTGAACTGGGATGGCACAGTGGAGAGGGCACTCACAACCTGATCTTCTGTCAGGTAGACGGTTTGGCCGTCAATTTTTATGCCATGATGATTGAATATCGCCAGCGCTTCATTGTCAGGAAAATGAATTCCTATCTCAGCGAGCAATTTCATGCTGGTGTTGTGGATGGCTTGAATGTCTGCAGGAGAGAGAAATTCGCACCAGTTTTTTAGCATTGATCGATTCATAGTTTTTATGTATCCCTCGCAAGGATTTGTCAGACTCACTATGATTTGTATCGCAGATTTCTGTGCGATACTAGTGACATGTATAATTATTTATTGCGAAATGAAACCTTTTAGGAAAGAACAAGATGAATCAATTATTGCGAACGTTATCTGTAGTTTTAGGTGCCGCTGTTCTTTGGATCCCTTACTATGTTTGGGGGGTGGGCTCGAGTAACCGCATGTTAGATGGGGGGAAGTACCTTTTGGGAATTCTACTTTTTACAGTTACCGCCATCTTTGGGTTTGCGGGGCTGTATTTTTTGCAGCGAAATATTTTAACCAATACATCGCTTTCGGTAGGAAATTTCCGTTTGTTGTTAATTCTGAGCACCCAATTGACTGCTGTCTTGTTCATTGCGGTCGATTCAAACTGGAATTGGAAAGCGATCTTGGCCGGATTTTTTGTTGTTACTGGTGCTGTCGTAGGTGCGTATGCAATTGAGTAGTTCTATTTTGATACTACTCGATCAATGACCTGTTGAACGCCCTTGGCAACATCTTCGGGCAAGGGCTCAGGTTGGTGTTCAGCAATGATCTTTTGGGCTTGTTGTTGTGCACGTTGACGCAACGAAAGTGAGCCATCTGCAGACCAACTGGCGTGATCCTGGCGATTCAACAGGGTAGGATACCAATCTTCTTTAAAGTGATTGTGCGTGTGGTCTAAGCTCAAGAAATCATCATCGAACCCAACCTGGTCGATCCAATCGAGAGCAAGAGTTTCTTGATTAACTTCGATCCCTTGCATGAATTTCTTGACCCAGTGGATCAGCTCATTGCACATGACGATCATTTCGATAGAGTTGGTCAAACCACCCTCCAGGTAACCCACATCATGAATTAAGTACGAACCAGCCATGGTTTCAGTCAGCAAGGAGAAAGCAGCTTCCGCGGCTGCCTGTTCGTCGGGCAATTTCGAGTCCGAAGCACCACCCAAACCAAAAATTGGGAGTCCATAATATTGTGCCATCTCCACACAGAGAACTCGATTATCCGGCGCGGCGTAGATATCCAGCATGGTGCGCATGTCAAGCATATCTTGTGTGCCGCCGCTGAGAATGACTGGTGCGCCCTCCCGTTTAAGTTGTGCGATCACCAATCCAGCAAGTTCACCTGCATTGGCATAGGCCACTGCGCCAGCTGGTGTGATGGGACCGCTGGCGCCGCGCAGCACCACTGGCGTGTAAGATGTGGGTAGACCTTTTTCTGCCATAAAGAGCAGTTTGCCCAGGGCTTCTTCATTGTGGACCAGAGGGGCAGTGACATTAATGTATAGGAAGACAAACGGGTTCCGTCTAAGCGCCTCGGCTCCCCCGGCAACGATCTCTGCCATTTCGACTGCATGCACGCAGCCATCGAATTCGGTGGTCACAAACATGATCGGTTTGCTGGTGTTCTCCAGCATGGCTTGCATCTGGTAAATGTCGCTGTATTCTTGTGGCATATCAGAGGTGATGTTCAGCGACATAACGAAATCGATATTAGGCAGAGTATCACATACGCGGATACCCTCTACGATATCTTGAAGCACCCCCGGACGGCGTTCACCAGTGTTGACATCGATCACATTGGGGCAGTCAGATCCAGGACCGTAGAAAACGTTGCGTCGTTCTAAGGGCATCACACGTTGACCATTGCGATTAGCGATTGCAATGCGTTTCGGCGCCATATTGAGCGCCCAATCCACCAGGTGTGAGGGGATGCGCACATGGCTGTCGTCAACCACATCAGCGCCTGCTTTCTTGAGTAAATCTACAGCTTCAGGAACCAAAAGCCGGACACCAGTTCGCTCAAGGATTTCCAGACTGGCGAAATGAATGCGTTCTAATTGATCCGGTGAAAGTTTTTGAAATCGAGGGGCGTTAATCAATTGAAAATTACTTTGGGTGATGGTCATATCAATCTCCTAAAGATTCGAAAAGCCAACAAAGTATACACGATCTCCAACAGAACTAAGTTCGAAGGTGATAGATGAAATACGAAATAAGGAAAACTTATACAAGAATTTGAGAATTTCGCAGTTATACTAAACTATATGTGAATTATATCGAAAGGAGAGATGTTATGTACCGCAACAGAGATTTTGGGATTAATCATATTAAAGCCCGTAAGGACCATCGTTGTTATGGTATGGGCTTGGGGATCATCATCCTTGATGATGTCTACCCGGGATTCCCCGGCGATGTGCGCAATGCCAGTGCTTTCCCATTTCCAGTGCAATATGAGATTGTTGAAGGGGTAGATATTTGGAAGTTAGTTCATGAAGAAGATAAATCTCAATGCCTGGCACCCATACAGAGGGCAGCAAAAAAGTTGGAGAGCATGGGTTGCCGGGCAATCGCTGCTGAGTGTGGCTATTTTGCCTATTTCCAGAAGGATATTGCCGGTTTTGTAGATGTACCCGTTTTCATGTCCAGTTTGCTCCAGGTGCCTTTTACCCAACAGTTAATTGGTCCCAATAAGGTGGTTGGCATCATGATGGCCCGAAAGGCGCAATTGCGCCATCACCACCTTGAATCAGTCGGGATTCAAATTGGCTCTAACTACGTAATCGAGGGCGCCGAAGATGATGGCAAATGTACCCAATTCGAAAACTTGTGGTATGCTCCCACGAGGCCTGATGTGCCCGAGTCATATTATGACAAAGCCGAAGAGGAGTTTGTCAAGGTCTGTGTAGATTTCTATAATGCGCATCCTAATATGGGCGCCATGATGCTGGAATGTACCGGTATGCAGCCTTTCGCTCGGGCGATCCAAAGGGAAATCGATATCCCAATTTTTAGTTGGGGTACTCTGTTGGATTATGCCTACTCGGTAACAGTCCATCGAGATTATTACGGGCATGTTTAAAGAGGAACATTATGACAGCAGCTTCGTTTGACCATACCAACATCCGCTCCACCCGACTGCGCAGCCTGACGAAAGATAAAGTTAAAATCCTTCATGAGGCCAGCTTGGAAATTTTAGCTCACACGGGTGTGCGTTTCTTTAATGATGAAGCTATTGCGCTTTTTAGGAAGGCAGGAGCACAAGTAACCGATGCAAATCTGGTTTGCATCCCGGCTTACCTGGTTGAACGGGCATTACGATCTGCCCCGAAGAGTATTACGATCTATGACCAAATTGGAAAACGAGCTATGGTGCTTGGCGGCCATCGCAGTTACTATGGCCCGGGTTCAGACTGTATGCATATTTATGATTGTGAAACTTGGGAACGTCGTATAGCTGTCTTAGATGATGTCGTCAATGGGGTTCGTCTGGTTGACTCATTACCCCATCTGGATTTTGTGATGTCTATGTTCCTGCCCTCGGACGTGCCTGAAGAATTTTACGAACGCCGTCAGATGGCAATTATGCTGCAAGAAAGCACCAAACCCATCGTCTTTGTTGGTATTGATGCGCACAGCACGGTGTACGCTATTAAAATGGCGGAAATGGTTGCCGGTGGCCAGGATCAATTACAGCGCTACCCCTTTATCGTTAATTATGTTAATACGGTATCGGCCTTCTACCATAATGACGAAAGTGTCCGGCGCTTACTGTACGCGGCTGAACGTAACCTGCCGACGATTTACGCTCCCAGTACCAGTAGGGGGGTCACCGCGCCAATTACCATTGCCGGGGCATTAGCATTGGGGAATGCGGGACATTTGGCTGGCTTGGTACTCTCCCAATTGAAGAGAGAAGGTTCACCATTTTTACGCAGCCATCCAACGGGTTCATCCATGGATTTGAGATCGATGGTCAGCGTCTATGGCGCGCCAGATAATGGACCTTATGGCTGGGATTTAGCCCATCAATATGAGATCCCAACATTTGGAGCGGCTGGTTGTAGTGATTCGAAGGTTTTTGATGCTCAGGCTGCGGCTGAGGCCTCACTGACACTATTCGAAAATACCCTTGGCGGTGTTAATCTGATCCACGATGTGGGCTATTTGGATTGTGCCATGACGGGGTCCCTTGAATTTGTTTATTTCAACCATGAGATCATTGGGTGGCTCAGACAGTACATGCGTAAATTAGAGATTAATGAGGATACCCTTGCCCTGGATCTGATTCATGAGATTGGGCCAGACGGTACTTTTTTGGAAGCTGACCATACATTTAATCATGTGCGCGAAGAATGGCGGCCAACCATACTCGATCGCTTAGATTTCCATCGCTGGTCTGATCAAGGAAGTCGTACCGTAAAAGAACGCGCCAACGATAAAGTCAAAGAAATCATTGCTAATCATCGCGCTGAATCTCTGCCAGATGATATTGTCGAAAAACTAAACAAATTTTCAATGCAAGAAAATCCAATGGAGGTTGTAGCATAGAGAAAAAAAACAATTCTAGCGATCTAGCTACCGAATTTTTCGTTGTTTTCGATGTCTGGGAACATGCCCAGCCATACATCTCTTTGATGGTGGATGAATTTGAGATGCAACTGGTTCTTGAGATGGCTGGTCGAGCGCTAACCGTTGAGCGGATTGCCGATCTATTGGGTTTGGATTATGCCCAAACAGATCAGCTTGTTCAACGTGCATATTCTCGATGCATTTTGAATAAGGAAGTTGAAGGAAGTGAAGAAAAATATTCTCCGGCTGATTTTTATTCTCGACTGGATCACTTTGCAAAGTACGAGAACTGGCAAGACATCCCCGCCGAAGATCGACAAATCATCAACCGCAGCTTCCTGGATCAATTCATCGACAGGCACAAAACAAATATCGACAGAAAGATGCGTGGTCTTGAGGCTGAAAACGCTCTGCCCAATGATACCGTTATGCTGCTCAGTGAAGTCGAAGAGATGATCGAAGCTTCTGAGATAATCGTCGTCCAACCCTGTGATTGCCGCAAATTGGGGGAGAATTGTGAAAAACCAGTAGAGACATGTATCTGGTTAGATGACGGGGCGCGTGAATCTCTTGACCGCGGTCATGGACGCCGATTGACCAAAGAAGAAGCCATCGAACTGCTGCGCTGGACAGACAAGAAGGGGTTGATGCACACGGCTGATAGCGCATGGCGGGAGCGCGGCTTGCATGCCATTTGCAATTGCTGTGCCTGCGATTGTTATCCTTTCCGCGCCGCCCACGAGTTAGGAAGCAAAGGCGTTTGGCCAAAAAGTAACTATATTGCGGCTCAAAATGGTGAGCTCTGCAACATGTGTGGCGCCTGTGTCAAGCGTTGTCACTTTGACGCATTTATCCTTACTGGTGAAACCATAACTGTACGTGGTAAGGATAAGCAAAAAGTTGTTTATGATGCAGAAAAATGTTGGGGGTGTGGGTTGTGCGCCAATATTTGCCCTGAAAGTGCTATTCAGATGCAAAGTATTTTAATAGTGTGAAAGGTAATTTCAGTAAATCACAGATTCGCAATTTTCGATGTCATTGCGAACGGAGTGAAGCAATCTCCACCCTTTAGAGGGGGATTGCTTCGGCACGAAACGCCTCGCAATGACACAAAATCGTGATCTACTAAATTTTATTCTTTGGTTTGGGCGATGGGTGCCAATATCGCACCAGACAATCTGATCAGATCACCTGCGGCTAATTCTATGCCAGCCATTGGATCGCCGCTGCTAATGTTGGCATTGTGGCATTCGCCAATGGCACTATCAAAAACTACCGGTATATCATCGGGTAGGCACAGGGGCGCCACTGCCCCTTGGGTGTAGCCAGTTAGGTCGTGGATCTCCTCGGCAGAAGCAAAGCTCAATCGTTTCCACTCACCTGGGAGGTAATTCCGAACCGTCTGTGGATCAAGGCGCGAGACTCCAGTCACACAAGCCATCACATAGCGATGTTTCTTGCTTTCACGCAGCAGAATCGATTTGACCATCTCTTCCTTGACAACGCCGCGCTGTGCAGCTGCTGCTTCCACTGTGAAGACGGGTTCAGAGTGGGGTAACAGACGATAAGGGATATTTTCAGAATCTAGTAGATCGGTGATATTTGTTTTGATCATGAAGAATAGTATATTGGTGGTTATGTGGAACGTCAATTAGATTTTTTTACTTTTTCGAAAGCCAAAAGTTGACAGTTTGATGTATTTAGGATATATTGTTGATATATCAGAGTGGTAAAAATAAAGAATCCACATAAAACTGTCGAGAATTGGGCCCAAAAACTTGGCATGCCCTCCGAGATATGCTATGATCATAAGTGCTGGAGTATAGGCGCAGTACAGTTTTCCCTAACATTATTTGTATTATTTTTGAAACAGTAGAAAAGTAAGTGAAATGAGGATTATCTGCAGATAATTCCGGACTAGCTCGGTCGAATGCTGCAAGGATACGATTATCCATAATTGTATGTTCTAAGATCAGATGCTGTTTTTGTATTTAATCCCTTGAAAATGGCATTATCTGAACATGTTTCTCATTTCACATACATTACCCAATTAGGAGTTTCATAGTGCGATAGGAGGTGCTGTATTGAGATTTTCTTTCGGTTACGAAATCACTTAGGAGGTGTGCAAAAATAAGATCCCATTTTTGAAATGGTCTGGAAGAATCG
>CAYQQX010000056.1:0-25292 GCA_964419495.1 uncultured Anaerolineales bacterium | reverse complement strand
CTTTTTTGTTGCTCAACGCTTCTGTTTTGCCTGAGTTACTGCAGTAGAGTCATTCTTGCATTACTATTAATTCCAACCAGTTCTGTAATTGCACTTGCAAACCTTCCTCCTGGCGATGGTGGGAATGGAGGAGATGGAGCAACACCAATTGTTCCCGATCCTAAGGATCCCCCCCCAATTAATTGTTACAGTTCAGACACGCCGCCACCCTGGTGTGTCAGCAAAATATGCTTTAACCCAAGTTATTTTTTAGGGGGTGGAGTAATGGGATTGATCCAAGATGGGAATAATGTCAAAATTACCATCACTGGAAATGTGAGTACTTTTGGACAACTTTCCTTACAGTTACCCAGTGGAGCGGATCCCAGTAAATGCACCTTTTACAAAGATGACGTTGCACAACCCAACCAAGTCCTTCCAGGCAATGATGGCAATGTTTATGCTTACATTTGGCAGCCTCCTGGATCCATAAGCGGCACTTGGTCGGTACAGTGCGATAATTAAAAACACTAAAAGTTCATGAATAAATCAAAAAGGTTGCTCTAAAGAGCAGCCTTTTTTGGATTCTGATAATTAAGAGAGGAATTATCAAGCAAATTCAGAGGGATTGATCGGGGCGCGGTATAATGATTTCACGATTCACCCTTGCTGATCACTATCCACTGAAAATGACCGCCATTGACGAAGTAAAAGCCCGGCTCGATATCGTCGATATCGTTTCTAATACTGTCGAACTGCGCAAAGCTGGCAAGAGCTACTCTGGCTTTTGCCCTTTCCACCATAACACGCGCACGCCAGCTTTTGCCGTCTTCCCCGATACGGGTACCTGGCGCTGTTTTGGTGAATGCAATGAGGGCGGAGATATTTTCAGTTATGTGATGAAGAAAGAGGGCTGGGATTTCCCCACTGCGCTCAAAGAACTGGCTGAACAAGCGGGCGTCGAACTCAAACCGTTGACCCCCCAAGAACAAGAACGCTACGAAGAATACGACCGCTTGCGAGAACTTCTCGAAAACGCGGTGACCTTCTTCCAACGCCAATTACTTACAACGCCAAATGGCAAAAAGGCGCTCAATTACCTCCACGAACGCGGACTCAGTGATGAAATTATTGAGGAATTTGGCATCGGCTATGCTCCCGACTCATGGGATGAGGCTACAAATCACTTCAAAGCCAATGGCTATACAGAAGTTGACCTGATCGATGCCGGATTGGTATCTGAGCGGGAATCTGGGGGCGTGTATGACCGCTTTCGCCACCGCATTGTGGTACCCATCCGCGATCAGCGCGGCCGCATGACGGGCTTTGGGGCGCGGACGCTGGATCCCGAGGGATTACCCAAATATCTCAACTCACCCCAAACCGAGATCTTCGATAAGGGCAAAATATTGTTTGGGCTAGATAAGGCACGCAGAGCCATTCGAGCAGAAGATCAGGTGGTGATCGTCGAGGGTTATATGGGGGTTTTGGCTCCCCATCAGCATGGCTATAACAACGTGGTTGCCACTATGGGCACCGCCCTGACCGAAAATCATCTGCGTTTGATCAAACGCTTCAGCCGCCGCATTATCTTAGCAATGGACTCCGATGCTGCCGGGACTAAGGCAACATTGAGAGGGCTAGAAGTAGCCCGCCAAACCCTGGATAGAGAGGGCGAGATCAGGTTCGACGCGCGCGGTTTACTGCGCCAAGAGGGGCGGCTTCAGGCAGACATTCGCGTCAGCACGCTACCCCCAGGTATGGATCCTGATGATGTCATCAACCGCGATCCAGCTGAATGGGAAGCCATTATTGGCGAGGCAAAACCCATTGTTGTGCATGTCATGGAAACCCTGGCCGCGGACCAGGATATCGAGGACCCCAAAACCAAGACAGAGATTGCTGCCCAGGTAATGCCGCTGATCGAAGATATCCCTAGCTCTATTGAACGGGATGCATACCGTCAACAATTAGCGCGGCTGCTTCGTGTGGATGAGCGTTCTTTAGTCGAGACGCGCAGGAGCAGGAAACCTTCCAGGCGCGGCTATCCTGCCCAACGGCCTCCGTCCTTCCAAACTCCACAGGTGATCACCACTTCACCCCTGGAAGCAATCTACTCCCGTGAAGTCCATCTGCTTGGCATTTTATTACGCCGACCGGATCTGATATATCATATTGATCGCCAACTTCAGGAAGATGGTCTCACTCGGGTCAGCCGGCACGATTTCCAACACACAGATCACCAGGAATTATTCCGCCTGGTACAAGATTCACTCCATCAGGGAGATAGTGAACCGTTACATTTTGTGTTGAATCATTTGCCAGAGGCCATGATGTCCTTGGCTGATGATATACTTGCTCGTACGGAGAAAATCGATCCCTTCGGGAAAGATGTCTTAGAAGATATCCTCAGAGCATTGTTACGCTTACGTACCAGAGGGCTCAACCAACAATTGGATCACTTACGGTATTTACAAGAAACAGCCCAAGAGCAAGGCGATATCAAAGCTGAAGAGTTCCAAAAATCGATGGCTCAATATGTCACACTGCTGGGTCGCCTGCATCGAGCACAAAACCGCTACACCAACCATTCGCTAACTAATTAGATAGAGCGAACCATATGACAAAAAACGGTCCTCAACTCGTCCCAATTCCAGAACCTGCAGATGATACCTTGTCAGCTGAGGAAGAACTGATGTTTTTGGATGACGACCTTTCAGTTGTTGAGGAAGAAAACGATACATCGGAAAATCAGGAAGGTTCAGAAAATCCTGTAGAGGATACTGCATCCAAAGAGCAGATGGCCGCCGCCTTAGCCGCAGCCCAGGAATTAATTCCCAAGCTAGATAGCGATCCGATCAGACTGTATTTCAATGATATTGGTAAAGTAGATTTATTGGGCATTGACCAGGAATTCTGGCTGGCTGCTCGCATGATGGCCGTCCGCAGAATTGACAATATTGGGCGCCAACACCCGATTGCCCGGAGAGGCGTTTCTCCCGTACAGGGCATGTACCGGGCAGTTTTTGCAGAATTAAGGACAGCCTGGAACCGCGTCCGCGATGATATCAAACGTTGGAAATTTGCCTGCCCTGACCTTCTATCCATTCTTAACGAAGCCAGCAGTCTGCGCGAGTCTTGGGACATCGATCAACCTTCTTATTTACGGAATTACTTGGACAACGGAATGTGGGGGAAAGACACTTTCTGGGACGAAGTCGCCCGCTACGCCTTTACGATCTTCATTTCATTTTACGCCCTTCCTGAAGAGACTTCGCAAAAACTGTCTGAATATCTAGAGAAGCATCATAAGCTGCCTTCTAAAAGGACTTTCTCACGCTATCTGCCCTCTGATGAAATCTTGCATCAGAATGTGCAGCAACTACGCAATCTCTCTCGTGAAGCGCACAATATGATCATCCGTGCGAACTTGCGTTTGGTGGTCAGCGTGGCCAAGCGTTATACGGGCCGCGGCAATTCATTTTTGGATTTAATTCAAGAAGGCAATGTGGGACTTTTGCGCGCCGTCTCAAAATTTGACCCCACCCGAGGCTACAAATTCAGTACTTATGCCACCTGGTGGATTCGCCAATCCGTCAGCCGCTCGATTGCTGATCAGGCGCGCACGATCCGTATTCCTGTGCATGTGCATGAGACCATCAATCGATTGGTGCGAATTCAACGAGATCTGACTCAGGAATTGAACCGCGAACCTACCAAAGAAGAGATTGCCTTGGAATCAGGCTTCCTAAACCCGCAAGACGTGCTGACCATCCAACGTGCAGAGATTGACGGCGATACTTTGCCAATGGAGTTGAACCGCCGTCTCCAAAGGGCAACGCGCAAAGTGACGCGTATTATGCAATCTTCAGAGGCGCCGCTCTCGTTGGACAGCCCCGTGGGCAATGACGAAGATAACAATCAATTAGGGGATTTTATCGAAGACGAAGAGGCCATGCAGCCCGTCGATGCTGCGGCGCGTGAAATGCTCCGAGAACAGGTAAAAAATGCTTTGGCTATCCTTTCCGAACGAGAGCGACAAGTGTTAGAATTGCGCTTTGGTTTGTTGGATGGCAAAGACCATACTTTAGAAGAGGTCGGGCAGTATTTCAACGTGACGCGTGAGCGTATTCGCCAAATTGAAGCCAAAGCATTGCGCAAACTACGTCATCCCACGCGCAGCCGTCACCTGCGAGATTATCTCGAAACCTGAGAATCAACCCAGGTTCCAAATCCGGCCCACACCTCGCTTTCATCAAGCAAACCTCATCCTCGATATGTTTCAATGTATTTGGAGAATTTTATATCATGACTTCTCAGCGTTCTGTCTATCCTATCGAAATTGCTGGTATTTATCGGGAATTACGCCTTTTCGAAGTTCAACCCGGACTGCGCATTGCCATTCTCAATATCCTTGGTGATACTGAACTAGTGGGCGCCTGTGCGAAAGCTCTGACAAAAAAATTGGCTCAATTTGAGTATGATGTAATTGTCACTGCAGAAGCTAAGAGCATCCCCCTGGCCCATGAACTATCCAAGGCCAGTGGTAAGCCATATGTGGTCTTGCGCAAACATTATCGCAGCTATATGGGTAAGACCATCCAGGCTGAAACGATCTCAATCACTACCGGCCAAACTCAACACCTGTATCTGGATGAAAAGGACGTTTCTCTCGTTCAGGAGAAGAAAGCCGTCCTCCTAGATGATGTGATCAGTACAGGTTCTACTCTTGAAGGGATGCAGCAAATCATCCAGAACGCCAAAGGAGAATCAGTTGCAACTGCCGCGGTTCTCACAGAAGGCGACCAGGAAAAATGGAAGGATATTGTCAGTCTGGGTCACCTACCACTATTTACTGACTAGGTAGTGTTGACGTTTCGAAAATTTACAGGCATGCCAAACTAATGACGAACTTACTAATTTCAGGGGAGAAATCCCCAAATGTCAACACGGCCTAATTATCAACTCTCAATCAGGAGATTTTCTTTATGAGCAATTTTGAACTTACGTACGCGACCATGTTCGACCCCCCTGAAGAACTGCATACTCGATTTGATGAAGCCTTAACAAACGCCAAGTCGATTATAGGTACAGAATATGGCATGGTAATTAATGGCGAGGAGGCCTTCGCAAAACACAAATTCAAGAGCCATAATCCCACCAATACAGAAGAAGTGTTAGCTGTTTTCCAAACAGGCACGGCTCAAGATGCTGACGATGCCATTGCTGCTGCCAAAGCCGCTTTTCCAAAATGGAGCCGACTGCCCTGGCAAGAACGAGTCATTCTGCTGCGCAAAGCCGCCGATATCATGGACGAGCGTCTTTTCGAAATTGCGGCGACAATTTCCCTGGAAGTGGGCAAAAACCGTATGGAAGCCCTGGGTGATATCGCCGAAACACCAGCCTTGATACGCTGGGCCTGCGAAGAGTTGGAAGAGAATCAGGGCTTTGTCGTCCAAATGGACAAAGACCCTTTGGTTGGATACAACTCAACCAACTATTCAGTACTACGACCGTATGGTGTTTGGCTGGTGATCAGCCCCTTCAACTTCCCCGCGGCACTGACCGGTGGTCCTGTAGGCGCGGCATTGGTGGCTGGCAACACGGTTGTAATGAAACCTGCCACCGATACCCCCTGGACAGTACGCTTATTAGCTGAGTGCTTCGTCGATGCAGGGCTGCCGCAGGGTGTGGTCAATTATGTGACTGGTTCAGGGAGTGTGCTGGGCAAGGCGTTGGTTGACAACCCCAATGTGGATGGCCTGACCTTTACCGGTTCCTACGATGTAGGCATGGGCATTTTCCGCAGTTTCGCTCAAGGCAAGTATATCCGCCCAACTATTCTGGAACTGGGCGGGAAGAACCCCACCATTGTCTCACGCAATGCCGATGTGGAACGCGCTGCGTTGGGCATTGTGCGTTCAGCTTTTGGTCTGCAAGGACAAAAATGCTCGGCCTGCTCACGTGTATTTATTGAAGAACCAATTTATGATCAGGTTGTCGACCGCATTGTGCAGCTCACCAGCGAACTCAAAGTGGGTGATCCAACCGATCGATCAGTCTATTTAGGGCCTGTTGTCAACAGTTGGTCTTATCGAGATTTCCTGAAATTCACCGACGAACTCAAAGAGGCCGGCACCATCCTGACAGGCGGTGAAGTACTGACACAGGGTGATTTCATCAATGGTTACTTCTGCGCCCCTACGATTGCCGCGGATGTACCTATAGATCATCATCTGTGGAAAGATGAGATGTTCCTGCCCATCACCATGGTTCACAAAGTGGAGAGTCTTGGAGAAGCCATGGCCCTGGCCAACGATGTCGATTATGGTCTGACATCCGGGTTCTACGGCAGCGAAGACGAAGTACAGTGGTTCTTTGATAACATCCAGGCGGGCGTCAATTACGCTAATCGACCGCAAGGTGCAACCACAGGCGCCTGGCCGGGATATCAACCCTTTGGTGGCTGGAAAGGTTCCGGCTCCAGCGGCAAGAATGCCGGTGGGCACTACTATCTCCAGCTATATATGCATGAAAAAATTCAATCGTTGATAGAATAAGTTTAGAGTTCCATCATTGCGAGGAGGCAGCCAAAGCTGCGCTTCCTCGCAATGACAAATGGGTATTCTGATATGGGCCCACGTATTGGAATCTTTTTTACGCTAGTTGGGGGGTTTCTACTATTACTGTTTAGTGGCTCCATCACTTCAGGAACAGGAGTCGCCCAGTGGTTTCTGGTAGGGGCATTGTCATTTTTCCTAGGAATTTTTCTCTTATATCGCTATCGGGAGAACCCCACTTCACAGCGCTTCCGCACTATTCGCAAGATCATGTCCAGGGGGAGAGACGAAGAATAAGATAATTCGGCTCTTTGGGAATTACCGTGAGAAACCTCACATTTTGGGGTATGGGGCGTGCTGTGCACACCCCATACCCCAAAATGTGGCCTCTTACCACGGCGATTCCTAGAGACCCGATAATTCTCACTTCGGGGGAATTTACATTTCTGGTACACTAATTCAGCCTATGTGCCGCTCTCACACTATATGAACATAAAATCAATCTTCACGAACCCTGAAGAAGATCGTCTGCGAGCCGGATGGCGCTTGCTGGCGCATTTTTGTATTCTGGCAGCCTCTCTGGTCGCCTTCGGAGTGATCGCCTCGCCGCTCTTTCTTTGGGCAGAGCGAAACGGTTCATCATTCCTGCTTCTCAATACTTTTGTCGCCTTGGGCGGTATCACCCTTTCAGTGATTATCGCCCGACATTTTGCAGACAAAAAAACGTTTGTCAGCCTGGGGCTAAAACTCAACTGGAAAGCTCTGGCAGATCTGAGCGTTGGCTTCGTCCTTACTGCGGCTATGATGGGTGTGATCTATCTCATCGAATGGGCCGTGGGCTGGCTGACCTTCGAAGGCTTTGCCTGGGAATTTCAAAATCCGAGCCGAGTTGCCCGCGAAACGCTGATCATGTTGGCCGTTTATATATTCGTCGGCTGGCAAGAAGAACTGGTCAGCCGCGGCTACTGGCTCCAAAATCTGGAAGAGGGGATCAACCTTGACTGGGCAATATTCATCTCCTCGCTTTTCTTCTCCTTAGCCCACTATGGCAATCCTGGCTTTGCATGGGCTCCCCTGCTTGGGCTGTTGGTATCCGGCTACTTTTTAGCTTACGCCTATACCCGCACCCGAAGTCTTTGGCTGCCCATTGGCTTGCACATCGGTTGGAATTTCTTCGAAGGCACAGTCTTCGGTTTCCAGGTCAGCGGAACGGAGTCATTTCGCCTAATTCTGCAATCGGTCAAAGGCCCAACCGTATGGACTGGTGGTGCATTTGGCCCCGAGGCGGGTCTCGTCTTGATCCCAGGGTTACTCGTCGGCGTCCTATCTATTAAATGGTATACTGACCCCCGTCGTGCCGAACGATTTTGAGTTTTTACTAATTTTTCTGACAATCGTGACCCGCCCCGGAATGAATTCCAGGGCTGCAAAATAGCACCCGATGAATCCGGTTGGGCCGCTTAGCTTCCAAGCCCGATTCATCGGGCGTTGTTCGGAAGCACGGCGAATTCATTCCCGTGCGTGTCTCACTTCCCACTAACCACTATGACCTTCCTCCTCGCCTTCACTCCCATCGCAATTATTCTCGCCCTGATGGTCGGACTCCGTTGGGGCGCCTCACGGGCTGGCGCAGCTGGCTATCTCAGCGCGCTGCTCATCGCCGTGGCCTTTTTCGGGGCTGGGCCGCAATTACTGGCAGTGGCCCATACCAAAGCCTTGTTGCTGACCTTCGATGTGCTGATGATCATCTGGGCCGCATTCCTGCTCTTCCGTGTAGCCGACGAGGCTGGTGCCATCAAAACCATCGGGGTAGCCCTGCCACACCTGACCGCCGACAAGGGCATGCAAGCTCTGATCATCGGCTGGGTTTTTGCATCATTTTTGCAGGGTGTCGGCGGCTTCGGCGTCCCTGTGGCTGTGATAGCACCACTTTTGGGTGGGTTGGGATTTGCTCCGCTTTCGGCAGTGGTGATCCCCTCTGTGGGTCATTCTTGGGCGGTAACATTTGGCTCTTTGGGATCATCCTTCAACGCCATGATGGCTGCCACTGGTCTGGATTGGCCAGAACTGGCCCCTTATTCAGCCCTATTTTTGGGCATCTCTGGGATTGGCGTTGGCCTGATGGTTGCACACTCTGCTGGGGGCTGGAGGGCAGTTCGCAGATTATTTGCCCCGGTGATGATATTGGGTGTAGTGATGAGCGTTGCCCTTTACATCGCCGCCACCAATGGCCTATGGAACGTGGCTTCCTTTTTAGGTGGTCTGGCCGGTTTGTTAATTGCCTACCCCCTGGCACGCCGCTACCGAGGCGAGATCGATGACGATGGAGATCTGGATCTGCGCTCCTTGGGCATTGCCATCTCTGGGTACGCGGTTCTCATTGCCATCACACTGGGTATTCAGTTAATCCCTGGGGTCAGGAGCACCCTCGGCCAAGTCAAGCTCAGCCTAGATTTTCCCGCGGTGGAGACATCTTTAGGTTATGCAACAGCCGCAGGCGCGGGGCGCACTATCCCTATTTTCCGCCATGCGGGGGCAATTCTTTTATATTCGTCTATCTTGGCCTATCTGATCTACAAACGGGCAGGTTGGTACACCGAAGGCGCTAGAGGGCGAATCATCAGCGGCACGGTGCGGCGAGTGATGTCATCCAGCGTGGGCATTGCTTCGATGGTGGCCATGGCTGTAGTGATGCAGCATGCTGGCATGACTGAAACCTTGGCACGTGGATTGGCCGAGGGCGTTGGAGCCGCATTCCCGGCGATATCTCCTTGGATTGGTGCATTGGGTGCTTTCATGACCGGCAGCAACACCAACTCCAACGTGGTCTTCGCCGCCTTGCAGCAGCGCACGGCAGAGTTGTTGGGCTACAGTGTTGCTCTGATCCTGGCGGCGCAAACTTCAGGTGGGGCCTTAGGTTCAGTGATCGCCCCCACCAAGATCGTTGTCGGCGCCAGCACCGGAGGTATGGCCGGCCGCGAAGGTGAAGTTATGCGCAAGATGTTGGTATATACTGGCCTGCTGATCTTATTAGTAAGCATTTTGGCAATCATAGGAGTTTCATTAGGTAACTAATTATGGGTAAAACAGACGATCTTTCAAAAATTCGACGTCACGACCGGGCCAGAGACGATGCCTGGATTCGAGAATTTATTCAAAAAGCACTTTTTGGAACTATGGCAAGCTCTTTTGATGGGCAACCTTTCCTGGTTACTCGCAACTTTGCCTATGACCCGGAAAGACACGCCATCTACATGCACGGTGCCAAGAAGGGCCGCACCATCGATAATGCCAAATCTTATCCTAAGGTTTGCTTCAGCGTCAGTGAGATGGGACGCCTGCTGCCTGATGAGCGTGCCATGGAATTCAGTGTCGAGTTCGCCGGGGTGGTCGCCTTTGGAGAGATCAGCGTGGTAGAAGATCCCGACGAAGCCAAACACGGCTTGCAGCTTCTGTGCGACAAGTATTTTCCCCATTTGACACCCGATGTCGATTATGAAACTACCACAGACACAGATTTGAAAGTCACGGCCGTGTTCCGCATTGATATCGATAAATGGAGCGGCAAACAGAAAAAGGCTGCCGACGATTTTCCTGGCGCCTTTTACTACGAAGAACTCAATAAATGAATCAACGAAGATCACTAAGACCAATAAAATTTTTTTTCGTGAAACTTCGTGTCCTTCGTGGATAGAATGGATTTTTTCCTATTTTGATAATTATGAATTGGATACGCGAACACAAATTTGAAACTCACCTGACGGCCTTCTTGTTGATGGTGATCCCATCGATAGGGCTTTACTTTACATCCCAAATAGATGGGAACGGGCTAATCTGGGCTCTGCTGGGGATTTTTGCAATTGGGAATATCCTGGCTATGTTGATCAAGTAATGTTAGAGTGAATTTTTTCCAAAGGAGAATGAAATATCATGAACACAAAATATAAAGGAATTCTATTATTATCTTCGATCATTCTCTTGATAATATCCACAAATTGCACTGCTTTAGTATCCCCTGCTTCCAGTCACGTTAAAAACCAATCATCCTTCCCAGCACTATCTGCAAAATCTAGAACTGCATGTGCTCCCACAAAAGACGATGGTGATGAAGGGGATGGGTTTGAATATGATGAATACGGACGGCCCATCCTGAGTGGGGAAGAAGTTATTTTGGATACTGAACATTTCCGCATTCATTACACGCTATCCGGACGCGATGCAGCTGCCTCAACCGATTTTATTGATGAGATTGCGCTGGCTTTGGAATATTCTTGGGATGTGGAGATCAACCAATTCGGATGGAAAGCACCTCCACCGGATAATGGCATTGGAGGCGATGATCGTTATGATGTCTACATCCAGGGGATATATGAAACCGAATATGGACATGTTGATATCGCATCCACTACATGCGGCATAGACCCTTTTACAAGACATGGTGAAGCTTCCTTCATGGTACTTGATAGTCAATTCACGCATATTGGATCTGATGTAATTGATAATCCCCTGGAAACGATGCGAGGCACAGTAGCTCACGAGTTAAATCATTCAATTCAATACGCTTACGACAGTAATGAACCCTATGGTTTTCTTTGGGAGGCTACCGCCACCTGGATGGAAGACGAGGTTTACGATGATTTCAATTCTTCAGATGAATACAGTACCGCTGTCTTCTACTCCCCAGACACATGTCAGCTTGCGGAAGGCGGCTCGGATCGTGTAGAAGATGAATCCCATTGGTATGGTGAGTGGCTCTATCTTCGCTATCTCTCTGAACTCTATGGGCATGAAACCATCCGTTCAATTTGGGAATATACGCTCGAATTTGACAATTATGACGCCATTGCGGCCGCACTATCCGATGAAAATACATCGCTAGAAGAAACCTTTCAGGGCTTCTCGATTGCCTTGCTGACGCGCAATTTCGAAGAAGGAGAAAGATACCCAACAGTTCGTCTGGAAGGTAGTGCAATTGCAAATACGCCTTTCACTCCCGATGATGGCGTGGGGCAAATGGCTGCAGATTATGTTGAAATCCTGGACCCTGAACACGGCATAATTGAAGTTCAACTAAACGCCGACACTCTCCAGGGTGTTCTAGTAGGGATCAAAGATCTTGAAGCCACGATCTATGATATGCCCTCTAACCAGTTGGCTGTAGATATAGGTAGCTTCGACCACCTATATTTGGTGGTACTAAACCTAAACCAGGCATTCCGGGAATACCGCTGTGAAAATACATCTTATTCAGTAACGGTGCAATCTGCTTCCCAGGTTTCGAGCGATCTTAGTACAAAAACAATCTCGGTACCAAACTTTCAATTACCCAATGTCATAGCACTAGAGAACCCTGATGAATATTGGGATGAAGATTATGAGAAACCTTTCAAGGCCCCTGCAGAATTATTTCCATACTATTTACCCTCCGGTTATGAGTTTTCTGATGCATGGGAGACCACAGCAGAAGAATATGAACAAGAGTACGACATCGAGGCCATTTGGGTCATCCCTGGAGGAGGTCTCGCAACCGTAATCGATTTTTGGGGCCCTTGTGATGATTTCTATATCAGTATAGTGATTAGTGAAAGCCCGTATGAAAACATGGATGGTTGGTATGATGAAACGGGTTACCCCCCATATCCTGAAGAGACGTATACAATCAGCGGCGTCGAAACTGTTTTCTATGATTACACAGCCGATATTGGTCCCTTTTTTAGTGTAAACTTCATCTACATGGGGAATTTCTATACCATTGATGGAACAATAGCCATGGACGAAATGACCAAAGTAGTAGAAAGCATGTTTGAGTAACTAACCCATCAATTGATTTCGAGAAAGTGAAGAATTTTGAAAGAGAGATGCACCTGTTGCGTCTCTCTTTTTTACTCAGGAAAAGGAGTTGTCTACATCGCAAGCCCCAAGGGGATATACACCCATGGCCCGATGTGTTAGATTGGGTTTTCTTGTACCCTTTTGGCATACACATACATGGAGGTATGCTATGTCAAAAAAACTGAACCCGACGATTACGAAGATTGGGATGAATTTGGAAACTTCGAAGAGGTTGATCCTCCTGCTGATCTCGTCCCAGGCTATCTGCCTGAAGGGTATGAAGAAGTGGAAGCATTCACATTCAATGTAGAAGAAAACGATAAAGATTTCATTTGGTATGTCCCTGGTAAAGGCGAGGCCATTTCTGTCGAAATCTATGGCTCAGGCGAAGAAGATTTCATCGAAATCATCACCAGCGCTAGCCCATACGACTCTCTCGAACCATGGATCGATTAAATCAACAATCTCGAGTACGAAGATGAAGATATGGAAGTCGCTGAAGCTGAAGAAAGTGAAAGCGGAGCATCTGAAGCCGAGGAAACTGAGGCCGATGATTTTGATTTCTCTTTCGAAGATGACACTGTGACCATCAAAGGCGTTGCCATCCTGCTTCAAGATTGGACAGACGAATATGGACCTTACAGCGTCGCCACCTTCGTTCACGCTGGACAGTTCATTGTCATTGAAGGCACCATCTCTGCAGAGGAAATGACCAAAGTCATTGAAAGCCTTCCTGTGTTACCATAAGGAGTATAAAAGTGACAGGCACTTGCTTTCTGCGCTTCGCTTGGAAGTGCTACGCAAAGTGCCTGTCACTTCCGGAAACAAAAATGCGCTCTGGACTACAACGAAAACTCACCTTATCTCACCTGATCGTTACGCTGATCTCTGTAACCATCCTGGTCGTATTGATCCTGGTTGGCTATTTGATCTATTTGCGAACTGACCTATCCGCTATTTGGATTGGAGATCAAACTTATTACATCGCCGATGATCTCGTTTATTTCCTGGATGGAGCACCCCTCAACGAAGAATTTACTGAAGAGTTTATTTATGATGTAGGCTTTGATCCCATTATCGAATCAGATGATCTCGAAGATATTTATTATGAGGATTGGATCATCATCTTGGATCCTGAGGGAAGGGTGATCGGCAGCAACGATGAATTGCGCTATCCCCAAGGATCGTACCCAGATTTAGAACAACTCCCTGGGTTTGACCTGGAATTGTTCCAAATCCCCACCAGCGAACTTATTTCGGAAGACCCCTTTGACCTGGTAGCCTATGCCGTGGTTGGCAATGACCATATTGGTATAGCAGCCATCATCAGCTATGAATATGAACATCTAGGATGGGTATATTATCGCGCTGGCGGCGTCGATGCGCCCTTCAGTTCTATACAAACAATTACCGCACTAATTGTTGTGCTGGTCAGCGCTGCACTGATCGCCACGCTTATCTCCGGAATTGCTGGTGGAAGGCTCTCTTTATCCTTCAGCCGCCGACTTCAGAAAGTAAGTCAATCCAGCGCTGCAATCGCGGCTGGAGATCTCAGCAGCCGGGTTTCTGTAGGTGGAGAAGACGAGATTGATCAACTGGGAACCCAATTCAACACTATGGCCGATCAGCTTGCAACGCAAGTGCACGATCTGCGCTCCTTGGCTGATCGTAATATTATCCTTGCTGAAGAAGCACGGGCCCTTGCATCAGTTGATGAACGCAATCGTCTGGCCCGAGAGTTACATGATGCTGTCAAACAGCAAATCTTCGCTCTCAGCCTGACAGCTAACTCTATCCGTCAGCTGCTTGAAAAGGATAGCGACTTAGCATCTGAACGTTTGGCGCAGCTTGAAGAGCAGGCCCGTGACGTCCACCTAGAGATGGATACTATCATCAAACAACTGCGCCCCGCCTCATTGAAAGATCAAGGGCTGGCGCCGGCGATCTCTGAACTGATACACAAGTGGGAAAACCAAAACCAAATTCCCGTTCAATTGAACGTTCGCGAGGAGCGCGAATTGCCCTTGAAAGTAGAGCAAGCCCTATATAGAATCACCCAAGAAGCGCTTAACAACATCGCCCGACACACTGAGGCCAGTCAGGTTACCGTCGTACTAGAATATAACACCAATGAAATTTGCTTAGGCATTCATGATAATGGCATTGGCTTTGATGTCGAGAAAACCCAAACTCCCCAATCTCTGGGCTTGAGCAGCATGGATGAGCGCACGGCAGAGGTTGGTGGCAATATAACTTTTATGAGCAAAATAGGCGCAGGGACGCAAATTCAAGTCACTGTGCCAATCAATAAACCATAAACGGAGGCACTCTTGACTGACAACGCACCCCCGGGCACTCCCGTGCCCTACTACATACATTAGAGATTTGCTATGTCCCATACCATAACTGTTCTTATTGTTGATGACCATCCCGTAGTACGTCAGGGTTTACGACAATTGCTTGAAGTTCAGGAAAATCTTGAAATCGTTGGAGAAGCTGAAGATGGGCAATCGGCAATTGAAAAAACCGGCGAATTGATCCCAGACGTTGTGCTGATGGATTTGGTCATGCCAGAGATGACGGGCGTTGAGGCTACGCGTGAGATTCGCCAGATTAGCCCGCATACACAGGTCGTGGTACTTACCAGCCATCACGAGGATGCTTTAGTTTTCCCAGCAATCAAGGCTGGGGCCTTGAGCTATTTGCTGAAGAGCTCTTTGCCCGAAGAAGTCATCGAGGCAGTCCAGGCAGCTGCACGCCACGAGGCGCGTTTGCATCCCCGCATCGCCAAACGGCTCATGGAGGAAATCTCAGGGGATGCACCCTCACTGGAAAGCCTCACCAGCCGTGAGCTAGAAGTTCTGAAGCTCATTGCTCAAGGGCAGGATAACCGCAATATCGCCGCATCACTGGTGGTTAGTGAGAAAACCGTCAAGACCCACGTCAGCAATATCCTAAGCAAGCTGCAACTCGCCGACCGCACTCAGGCTGCTATTTTTGCCATCAAACAGCGCATCGTTCCATTAGATTATGAGAGTTGATAGATTTTGCAAGCCGAATAGATGATAATAAATAGGAAAATATTTGGACACGGATTTGACGGATAAAAAAGAAAAGAATCTCTAAAATCCGTGCAATCCGTGTCCATAAAAAATGGATTCTCATGCGTGAAGTTGCTATCTTAGGAATCGGACAAACACCGGTCTCAGAACATTGGGATAAATCTCTGCTGCTATTGGCTGGGGAGGCAGTTTTTGCCGCCTGGGAAGATGCCGGCGTAAAATCCACCCAGGCGTTGTACGTGGGCAATATGCTCTCCAGTGTCCTGGATAAACAGAATCATCTAGGTACATTGATCATCGATTGGGTGGGCATGCGCGGTCACGAAGCTTTTAAGATCGAAGCTGCCTGCGGTTCTGGAGCGGCAGCCTTTCGCATGGGCTTGATGGCTGTGGCATCGGGTGAGATCGACAGCGCAGTGGTGGTTGGTGTAGAAAAGATGACCGACTCGCTCCCCAAAGAAACCACGGCTGGACTGGCCACAGCTGCCGATGCAGATTGGGAAATCATCCATGGGCTGTCGTTCATCGGCATTAACGCCCTGATTATGCAGCGCTATATGCACGAATATGGCTGGAAGCACGAAGATTTTGCTCCCTTTTCGATCAATGCACACAACAACGCCTTGCACAACCCCAACGCCCGCTTGCATATCCCCCTGACCAAAGAACGCTATCTGAAAGCGACCATGGTTTCTGATCCTATCAATTTGATGGATTCATCAGCGATTGGTGATGGCGCGGCGGCAGCCGTCATCGTCCCAGCAGATGCGGTGAATTTATCGGATCATCATCCCAAGATCACTGTGGCTGGCTCTGGGGCTGCCACGGATTCCATTGCGGTTCACGACCGGCGTGACCCCCTATGGCTGACGGCCGCTGAGCAGTCGGCCAAGCTGGCTTACAATCAGGCTGGTATAGGACCGGATGATATCGATCTCTTCGAATTGCACGATGCCTTCTCAATCATGTCGGCTCTATCATTAGAAGCTTCAGGTTTCGCCGAACGCGGCCAGGGCCCCCGGCTCGGATTAGAAAACGAGATCGGTGTCGAAGGGCGTGTACCCATTACCACGCGCGGCGGACTGAAAGCCCGCGGTCATCCCGTTGGTGCCACAGGGATGTACCAGATCGTGGAGGTCGTAGAACAGCTGCGTGGCCAGTCTATTGGCAGCCAAGTGGAAGGGGCAAAGATCGGCATGGCGCAGAATATCGGCGGTAGTGGGGCAACGATTCTGACGCATATATTGAAATCCCAATAACCGGTGACCAGTGATAATTCTACTGAATACTGACCACTGATTACTGGTAACTGCTCACAATGAAACTTAGTCCCAACATTACCCTGGGCTCTAACATAACCTCCCTCGGGCCTGGCGCGTGGACCTTGGGGATTCCGCCTGTCTCCAAGGGGAATTACGCATTAGCGCAACTGGATGATTATGCTCCCCTAAACCGGAAAGCTTTTCCCTGGCAACCCCCACTGAAACTCAACCTAAAAGCTCGTATCTCTGATCCTGATATACCCGGCACCTGGGGCTTTGGCTTGTGGAACGATCCTTTCAGCCTCTCGCTGGGCTTCGGCGGCGGCACTCGTCGGTTTCCAGCGCTGCCCAACGCGGCCTGGTTTTTCTATGCTTCTAAGCAAAACTATCTTTCTTTCAGAGACGACCTGCCTGCCAATGGTTTCCTAGCGGCGACATTTCACTCCCCCATGTGGCCGCCTGCTGTCTTGGCGCTGGGAGTTCCAGGGCTGCCCTTTCTGGTATGGAAATACACTGCCCGACTGTTCCGCCGACTGGCCAGCCGCATCATTCAGCAGGATGCAGCCCAAATTAACATCGGTGTCACTCAATGGCATCACTATCGATTGCACTGGCAAAGGGATAAAGTCAATTTCTCGGTGAATGAAAAGGAGATATTCGAAACACATATCTCTCCCCAATCTCCCTTAGGCTTTGTTTTGTGGGTCGACAACCAATATGCCGCCCTGCCGCCTGATGGCGGTCTGGCGTATGGAACTTTATCAGTCGAACACACCACTCAACTGGAAATATCTGATCTACAGATATCTACTCCCTGAAACCACTCAATGAACAATCAGGGAGAATCAATTCATTGACCCCCAAAGCGCCAAACACGTTTCTTACAAATATTTGATGTCTAATTGTTATTCTTCTTCCTCAGCAAAGAACAATAGGAACGCGGCCGCTCCACAAACCAGCAATTCTTCCCCTTCGACCTTTCCTGCATAGTCATCCAGCCTGAGAGGGACATGGCGATAAAGTTTGCCATCAGCCTCAACTCGCCCAAGGTAATCATCTGGCCCCAGGCGTTGCAGATAGATACGGCCATTGTTTGGATTAACGCCCCCGATATAATCATCAGGTCCGAGTAGACGTTGGTAAACCTTGCCAGTTTGAAAATCGATGTGCCCAATTTTCTTGTCTAAGCCAACTCGAGTTTCAAATACATGGCCTGTTTCAAGATCGATACGGCCGATCTTTTTATCTGGGATTCCAAAACGATGTTTGTAAATTGTAGTCATTTTTCTTTCCTGGTTTTGTTGTGGGAAACTCTCAATATATTTCCTCACAGTGTATCATAATAATATTTAACAGTAATCTTAGTAGGGCCTGTGGATATGTGGAATACCCTTATCCTTCAAGGAAAATTGGCCATATGTAGGGGATAGCAAAAAATTGAAACCATATAAAGGGTATATAACCAAGTTTTTTATCCCCAGTTCTTTGGGGGATAGAACGCGAGGTCTTTGATCCTATTGGGGATGGATTTCCATATGGGCTGTGACATGATTCACAACCCATATATGGGGGTGGGTTATTTATGAGAATGGAATTAGTAGAACGAGTTTTCAACAATTCGAGGCACTTTTCCACAGTTTTCGGGCAGTTATCCACAGAATTGGAATTAAACTTGCCGGTTTGATAGTTTCTTGTTACCCATATATGGCCTAATTTCTTGTAGCACTCTGCGGTAAATATCAAAAACGACGTGACTTTGTGAATACTGTGTCAACAATGTGAACGAATTGACACCCACCAGGGAGAGGCGTATAATCATTAATGTTAGATATATATCTAACTTAGGTGAGTGTCTAAATGAGTAATCCAACGTTATTTTGGGATTTGGGCACAGGCTACGATTTTTTCGTTAGCCTGTATGTTTTGCATCAACCCGCTGAATTCGGCCTGCGCCCCTCTTGGGCCGCCGGGGTGCGCTCGCGGCTGCCCGTTGAAGATCGTGAGATCTTGGAACAGGTGCACGCTGTGGTTCATTTTCCTTTCAGTTGGGTTTTTTCCCTGCAAGATACCAAAGACAGCGTCGCAGTGATATGGGCATTGCGACAGATGGATTCAGGGGAGCGCATCCCTACTCTAGCGAAATCATCCGGGCTTCCGGCTGAGGCGCAGGAAATCCTTGGGAGCGTTGCACAGCGCGGAAATTGGGATCCTGAGGACCTGGAATCTCTTAGGGAGCAGTTCAAGGCATCAAACATGCCAGCCCTCGCTAAGAAAGCCAAGATTGTCCTTGAACTATGGTCAGACCTCACAACCTATGGAGAGCGCTATTTTGCGGCTTTGCAGACATACCGGGATGTCTTCTACGCTGAAGAAGAAGGACGTATCCAACCCGCATTGGAATCGGCACGCCAAGTTGCTCAACAATGGGCTGGAGAACTGGCTTTTGATGCCCTGATAGAACGTGTATCACGTGGGGTACGCTTTGAAGAAGGCATGGATGTAGCTGAAGTTGTAATGGTGCCATCGTATTGGATCACGCCGTTGGTGGTTAATAAAGGGCTTGATGAGGGCGAAAAGCACTTGTTTTTGTTTGGAGCGCGCCCTGAAGACGACTCTTTGGTCCCTGGGGATCAGGTGCCGGATAGTATGCTGCGCGCCATGAAGACCCTGGCAGACCCCACCCGGCTGCGAATTCTTCGTTATCTCTCCCAAGAAACCATGTCACCAGCTCAATTGGCCAGGCTCTTACGGTTGCGTGCACCAACAGTAACGCATCATCTCAGTGCATTACGCTTGGCAGGTTTGGTGTACCTTACTCTGGGTGAAAAGAATCAAAAACTTTATGCAACTCGTTTTGAAGCGATTTCAGGGACTTTCTCAACTTTGGAAGAGTTTCTGAACGAAAAATAGGATAAACGTTAGAGGAATTGAATGTCTACAACTTGGTTCGCCTCGATGAATTCAACGCTTCGAGAATATGGTAAGCAATTACGGGCTTTTCGACCCAATGCCCGTCTATATTTGATCAATGTGATCATTACGGGGGTGTCGATGGGGGTTTATCGACTGTTATTCAACTTTTATGCGCTCAGTTTTGGCTTTGATGAGGCACTGATAGGACGTCTGATTACCACAGCCAGTTTTACCGCGCTGATTGCCGCCCTGCCAATGGGTTATCTGGCGGACTTGATAGGTAGGAAATTTTCTTTGGTGTTGGGTGGCGTATTCATTGGCCTGTCTGTTTTTGGGATTGTGCTCTTTCCCACCGAGCCCATGTTCTATGCCATGAATATCTTATCTGGGATTGCCCAAAGCTTGTGGGGTATCACCATGGCTCCCTTCTTAGTAGAGAACAGCGGCGAGGAAGAGCGAACCTATCTGTTCAGTTTCAGTCAGGGATTGCATATGTTCTCTGCTTTTGCGGGCAACTGGGTTGGTGGTTATCTCCCCGGTTGGATGGGCACCTGGCAAAACGTCTCGGCGATGGATAGCGTTGCTTATGGCTGGTCGCTGGTAGTTGTGGCGATCACTTTTACCATGGGGATCATACCTCTATTTTTTCTCAAGCGACAGCGCCTAGAGAGTGAACAGCGTTCTGTCTTCGCACCACTGAAATATGCGGCTGAAAATCCCGCTATGCTGGGGAAACTGGTTGTGCCATTGTTGATCACCTCTATTGGCGCGGGATTGATCATGCCCTTCATGAACGTTTTCTTCCGGGTGGTACATGAACAACCCGATCCCGTGATCGGCACCTTGTTCGCTTGGGGATCGTTGGCAATGGCGATTGGTTTCCTGGTTGCTCCTCCCCTGGCTGACCGCATGGGAAAGATTCAGTTTGTGGTGGTTACACAGGGTTTATCTGTGCCCTTCCTGGCATTGCTTGGTTTTTCCCCCTGGTTCTGGTTGAGCGCGGGAGCCTATTATGTCCGCTTGGGTTTGATGAATATGAGCACGCCAGTTTATCAAGCCTTTGTCATGGAGCAGGTAGATCCTACGGCCAGGGCAACTGTTGCAAGCCTGACCAGTATGGCCTGGAGTTTTGGCTGGGCCTTCAGTCCCACAGTGAGTGGTGCCTTGCAAGTGAAGTACGGTTTTGGGCCACCCTTCATTGGCACGATTTCCCTTTATATTGTTGCCATCAGCATGTATTGGTTCTTCTTTTGGCGCAAGCAAACTGTTCTTGATCCCGCCCCTGTAAGTGGGTCATAATCAATATGGCGCTCAAACTTGTTAAAAGAACCAAAAGCACGTTAGGAGAATATGCTGCGCGAGTGCGCATGTTCCGGCCTAACGCGCGCCTGTATTTGGTCAGTGTGCTGGCCACTGGCGCAGCGATGGGCGTTTATCGGCTGCTCTTTAACTTCTATGTGCTCAGCAAAGGGTATGATGAAGCCTTATTGGGCAACCTGATCACGACGCATCAATTCACCGCCTTGATCTTATCCCTGCCGTTGGGGTATTTGGTGGATAGGGTGGGGCGAAAGCCAGTATTGATGGCACGCAGCGTTTTATTGGGTTTATCGGTGGCACTGATGGCGTTGTGGCCCTCTATCGTGATGTTCTATGCCATGAATGCGCTGTTTGGGGTTGTGCAAGGCATTTCTGCGGTTGCGCAAGCTCCATTCTTGATGGAAAACAGCGGCGAAGAGGAAAGAACCTATCTTTTCAGTCTCAGTTCTGGCTTGCGCATGGGGGCGGTATTTGTGGGCAGTTGGCTGGGCGGCTACCTGCCAACGTGGACAGCTACTGTTCGGGGCGTTGATCCGACAAGTAGCGCTGCGTATGGGACATCCTTGGTGACTGTGGCTGTGATCGCTTTTATGGGATTTTTGCCCCTTGTATTTGTTCGGCCTGCACAACGCACGCTGATGGAAGAGTCAGCTAGATTTGCTCCCTTCCAATATGCCCTCAAGCAACCCAAATTGCTGGGGAAGCTCTTGTTTCCCTCGGTGTTGATCTCCATTGGGGCAGGCCTGTTCATGCCTTTTATGAATGTCTTCTTCCGGGTTGTCCATCACCAGACCGACCAGGTGATCGGTACTCTGTTTGCCTGGGGATCACTGGCCATGGGGATTGGATTGATGATCGCACCTCCTATAGCCGACCGCATTGGAAAAATCCGCCTGGTGATGATCACGCAGGGCTTATCGATTCCCTTCATGATTATGTTAGGATTTTCACCACTATTCGGCATCAGTGCCGGGGCATATTATGTGCGCATGGCGCTGATGAACATGAGCAACCCCATCTACCAGACCTTCGTTATGGAGCAGGTGGATGCCTCCGCACGGGCGACAGTGGCCAGCTTGGTGAGTTTGGTGTGGAGTTTTGGTAGGTCCTTTAGCCCCACAATTAGTGGTTATTTGCAAGTAAAGTATGGATTTGGGCCGCCCTTTGCCATTGCTATCTCTTTGTATGCTGTTGCCGTATATCTCTATTGGATGTTCTTTGTTCGTCATCAACGACGAATTGCGGTTGCACCGATACCGGGCGATTGATATGTAACCTTTTTTGACGGCTTGCATCTTATCTAGAAACATCAAAAATTGAGAAATTATTGATTAGTATTAGACAACAGGAGATATTGAAATTATGGAAATGGTAATTGATTTTCCCGGCGGCGCTCGAGTAGATGCAAGCTTTGGCCCTTATACAGTGATGACTGATCAACCCCCTCAAGGTGGTGGTGAGGGTTCCGCTCCGACGCCCTTTGCAGTATTCCTCTCTTCCCTTGGAACCTGCGCGGGTATCTATGTTTTAGGTTTTTGTAAACAGCGAGGCCTATCCACCGATGGCATCCGTATTGTGCAGCGTGCAATTCCCGATCCCGTCAACCGCGGCATGGTTGGAACCATTCAGCTGGAAATCCAGGTGCCTCTGGAATTCCCTGAGAAGTATCGTAGTGCCTTGATCCGTTCCGCGGAGCAGTGTGCAGTCAAGAAACATATGGAGAACCCGCCAGAATTCGATATTCTGACAACGGAAGTTGCTCTTGCCTGAAAGCAGAGCCCTAAATGAACGACCTCCCCAGAAATTTGCGGGAGGTCGTTTTTTATTCAGGTCCGATCACGGTCCCTGGGGGTATGGTAGAGTTTTTCGGTATAACGACGATCCCATCACGGACGAAACAATTTTCACCATCGATATCCGTACCCCTAGGGTAAGGGCGAATGGTCACATTTTCCCCAATGCGGGCATTCTTATCGATTAAGGCTCCTTCGATAAAACAATGGCAGCCAATTCCAAGAGGAATGCTAGTGGAGGAAATCTCATCAGGAGAGTCATAGTAATCGGCGCCCATCAGAATCGTCTGCCTGATTTTTGTACCGTCTTGAATCTGACTGCGCAGACCAATGATCGAATTATGAATGTCAGAATCTCCAACATTGCAACCATCGGCCAGCAGCACATGGTTTAGTGATCCTCCGTTGACTACGGTCCCAGGCAAGAAGCGCGGGTGGGAATAGATTGGTCGATTGGGAGCGTTGAAATCAAATAGAGGTTCAGGGTATGCCAGGGATAGATTTGTATCGAAAAAGGATCGGATCGTTCCGATGTCTTCCCAATAATCATCGAAATCGAAACCATACACTTTGTGGCTGTGGATCGCCTTAGGGATCACTTCTCCACCGAAATCGTCGTCTGTACTTCCATCCAAAACCCGAATTAGCACATCAGTGTTGAAGAAATAGATTCCCATGGACCCCAAAAATGGCCTAGTTGGGTCATCGCGACTGACGAATTGTGCCTGTATTTTTGGTTCTTTGGGTTTCTCTATGAAATCTGAAATTGAATAATCGGCGTCTCTTTTGAGCAATCCGAAGCGTGGGGCCTGTTCTGTTGAGACTGGCTGGACTGCCACGGTGATATCGGCTCCCTTTTCCCAATGAAAGCGAGCCATTTCAGCGTAATCCATACGGTAAAGGTGGTCCCCTGCCAGGATGATGACATATTCTGCACCCGTAGAGCGGATCTCGAGTAATTGCTGCCGAACTGCGTCAGCAGTGCCCTGATACCAGCTTGGGTTGATATCGGTTTGTTCTGCGGCCCAAATTTGCACCCACCCCTGGTGAAAGGGGTCAAAATTATAGGTGCTGGTGATGTGACGATGTAAGGAAACAGAGTTAAATTGCGTTAGCACTGCTATTCGGTCGATGCGTGAATTGATGCAATTACTGATGGGAATATCGATGAGACGGTATTTCCCTGCGATGGGTACAGCTGGTTTTGCCCGGTCGCGTGTAAGAGGGTAAAGACGGGATCCGCGTCCCCCGCCCATGATGACACCGAGTACGCTATTAAGTGATGGCATGGAAATCTCCTCGAAGATCGATATTTGGTACTTGTATTATATGCTGGATTTTTGATACTTTGCGAGGTTTACAAAATGTTTAACTAATTCAAGCTACATTTTTGACCTCTTTAATCCAAAAATAAACCGAAAGTACTATTGTGGAAAAGTTGTTTTTTTGTATGCTGGAAAGCAGGGTTTTTTAGTCACACATTTCGAAGAGGAGGAACGTGATGGACATCAAAAAATTCCCAGTTGTTTTTTTCATTGTTTTGGCTTTGCTGCTAGTTTCAACAACTTCAGCATTTGCCCGGCCCGAATTAGCCGAATTCACCATGCAAAACCGAAGCGGTTATACCGCTTATATCTGGATGCATGGTGCAGGTGGTGAATATTATTATTTAACAGTGCCTGCGGGTACAACAAAAACTTTCACTGTCGAGCGTGTGGCGTATACTTATACGTTGAAAACCTGCAATGGCGCATCTGAAGATGATTCTATTGATCTCACCAACGGTGGCAATTTGGTTGTCCCCGCAACGTGTGAGCAGCCTTCCCCATTTGATCAAACATTATTTGCTCGCCCCCTGTTGGCTCGTTTCACTGTCAACAATAACAGCGATCAAACCGCATACCTGTACATGCACGGCGCCGGTGGGCAATACTACTACCTGACAGTTGCTGCAGGGACCTCCCGAACGTTCACAGTGGATCGAACGACTTACACATACGATCAAAGATCCTGCGGGACATTGTCAGAAGATAACACCATCAACCTGGTCAATGGTGGTAGTGTGGATATCGCTGCTTGCCCGAGGTTGGTTGGATTCAATGTATATAACGCCACGGAAGAGACTTTGTTCTTCACTATGGATGGTCCGCAAACTGTGAGTTTCTCCCTAGATTCTTTGGACTTCAGTTTCCTCACTGTAGAACCTGGGTTGTATGATGCATCCTACAGTGGGTGCGAAGATAAAGTCGAGCGAGAAGGATTAATCATCCCAGTTTATAACGAGTGGATTTGGCTTACTTGTCCATAAACAACAATCAAATCTGCAATCTCATATTTTACAATACTTTGTAATATGACATTTGGGGGCACTAAAATATTAGTAAACTTTGTCTTCTTCCGATCTGGTGGAAGAACGGTAAAGGTGTAAAAAAAATCTAAGCTGGTCGCAGAACCAGCAGTGTTCAACAAGGTTCGCTTCAAAACCCTGGTAGTTTAAGTTTAAAGAGTTGATTGCAAAGCTGGACTTTGTCCATTTGGGACCTTTCAAGGTGAGTAACATACGGCTTCAAA
>CAYQQX010000055.1:0-25423 GCA_964419495.1 uncultured Anaerolineales bacterium | reverse complement strand
GTTTGCCACCTTTTTTGCCCCGTTTTCTGTCGGATGAGGTTTTTAAACCCTACGGCAACCCCTTCAGCGACTGAAGCTTCGGCCAAAACACCACCGGATGTGTGGGACAAAAAGACCCAGTCGAAAAAGCCATCGCTGAAATCTCCATTACGCAGCATATTCCCATCAGTAGCTCCTCCCGGAGCGCTTATCATCTCGCTCTCAGGGACACTATCAACTGAAACAGAGAAAGAATCGCTACGCAATCCCTCACCACCGTTCCATATCTCGAAACCGGCTTCCACTGCAATCAGGTACCAGGAGGGTTCGATGTAATCGCGGGAAATCGCATCATTGATGAACGCCATAATATCGAATTCAAGAGATGTTACTGGGCTGGTTTTCCGATAAGCAATATAGCGCAAGTTGTCATGCGGCGCATAGTGGATATTGTAGGTATGACCATCAATCTCAACGTTGTTAGCGACTACCGATCCGCCGGGACCCACACTACCATTGCTATTGAGCCAGATCATTAATTCGGCTCTATCCGGCGTATCGTTAGTCGTGGGGGTTGAGTTAAACCAGATATCGTAGGCGGCGTTCCACGCTCCGCTCGCGGTTGTAAAACTCCAACTGCTTCTTGCGCTGCTGATATTACTTACGAGTATCGGCATGGTGTTGGGACTCGAGCAGTAACCCCAGTGGCAGCCCATGTAAATAAAAGGGTAGGAAGCTGGTGCACCATTTGTCGGTTGAGCATGGGTTTGTGATTCAACACTAAAAGCCCCGCTGAGATTATCTACGCTCAGGCATTGCTCACCACCACTTGAAGGATTCCACACGTTACCATGAACAATATAATTCTCGCGATCAATATACACTCTATCAAAAGGATCGCAAGTGGATATGATCGCTGCTTGGAACGTGGGTGTCTTGGTTGGCGTGGGAGTAAACGTTGAGGTGGGTATCATCGTTGCTGGAACTGCTGTATCTGTTGGGGGTAATGTTTTTGTTGGGGGATCTGTAGATGCAGTTGTTTGGTCAAATGAAATATCTGCGGTTACTTCGGAAGATATGGCATCTTTATCAACTTGAGATGGACTGCACGCTCCTAAGAAAATAAATGCAAAAATAGAACCCGTTACAAAAAGCAAGATTAGCAATCTCTTCATTTTTTCATTTCCTCAATTTAAACTAGTTGATTTTTACAATCTAAGTTTGCTGCCCAACGATTTGTTCACCTGATCCGGCGGGTTTGCAAATTTTGCATCTTGAAATTGTAACCTTCGATTGCGAATTTTGCGCTGCGTTTCTCCCGGCACAGCCGGGTGACGTTATGTTCACACTGCACCTCTTGGGTCAATTCTTGCTAATCATTTCGGACGAATACCAGCATCGCTGGTGTTTTTATGAGTATATCATCAGTCAGTGAGCAGATAGGCGTTTTTTGTAGGATTGTTTGACAGGCTTGCGGATTTTGGCGATGTTTTCCGGTGTGAGGGTGATCCAGCGGGGGCTGCCGGGGACGGCTTGCACGCTTTCCAGTTTGCCGGTGCGGCACCAATTGTTGATGGTTCCAATGCTGACATTGAGCAATTGGGCGACAACTCTGGCCGAGTAGCGCCCATCGCCGCGCGGCCCGTTCTCTCTGGGGTTGGGCATTTCGGGGCAACCGGTGGGGATGTCATATTTCAGCCGCACCCGCCGCACACGCACCCGGTCGAATGCATGCCCAACTCCGGTGGTCAGCCCTGCGGCGGTGAGTTGTGCGGCGATCTGGCGGTCGGTTTGATGGGTTGCCAGCGCTCGAATGCGCTCGATGACTTTCTCGGGAGTGCGCCAGATTTCGTCAACGCGCAGGCGGCGCGGGATTTCGACTTCACTCAAGGCCTCAGTCTGCCAGCGCACCCCCAGGTGGATGACATCTTCTCGACGGGTCAGGGTGACATCTTTGACCAGGAAGCGCAATAGATGCTTGCGCTCGGCGCTGCTGGTGGTACTGGCTTTCCAGATGGCCGGGAAATCCTGCGCCAGGCTCAGGATGCGGGCGCGCTCTTCGGGACTGGCAATCCACCGAGAAGGGCGCGGGGCAGCCGCATATTCACGCTCCAGCCGTGCTGCATCCACCAGCTTTTCATTCCAGTCGCGCTCCAAGCTGCGAGCCACCAGCCGGTTTTCGGGCTCTACCGCAGTGTAGCGCCTGCGGGCCAGTGCGGCCTCGTATTCGGCGCGTTCGAGGCGCAGCCGCCAGTGCTGCTCGATCTGTTGGGTGTGGGCTTCAACTTGTTCCAGGGCTTGCAAAGAGACGTTCAATTGGGCCGGGTTCATGGCATCCAGCAGCAGGGCAGTCACTTCGACATCCACTTCTTCCCCTCGGATAAACTGGCACATGGGTTCGCCGTACTCCTGGTAGGCTAACTGGCAGCGGTAGTAGTGGGTGTTGTCCCGGTAGCGCAGGTTCATCCGACGGCCGCAGCGTCCACAGATGACGATCCCTTGTAATAACGCAGCCCCTTCCCGGACGGCTCCGCGGCTCTCTCGGCGGTTGGTGCAGTTGTCTTCCAGACGCTGCTGGTTGCGCAGATACTGATCCCAACTGATGTAGCCGGGGTGGGCTTCTCTGATCAGTACATCCCAATCTTCGGGGTTGGTGCGCCGGACGCGCTTTTCCACGGGGCGGATTTTTCCGGGGCGGGGTTCAAGTTGCACTTCGGTGCGGCCGTAGACGTAGGCCCCAGCGTAGAGCGGGTTGTGCAGCACGGCGGAGACGCGGCCGGGGGGCAGGCGCTGCCAGCGCAGTTCGCCTTTGCGCAAGCCGCGCAGCTCTCGGGTGGGAAAGCGCAGTTCATGCTGCCGAAAATGGCGCACCACGGCACGGGCTGAACCGGCGCTTTCGAAGGTCTCGAAGAGCAGCCGCACGGCTTGCTGGACAGCTTCGTCCGGGTCGAGCACGATCTTTTTAGCGTTGTTGTAGACCAGTCCGGTGGGCAGGTCCAGGCGGCTACGCAGCCAGTGCAATTCGGCTTCGCTCATCGTGCCTTTGAAGCCAAGGAGTAAACGATCATTGTGGTGGCTGGGATCGTAGACGCTTTCTTCATCCACCACCAGGGTTTGGGTCAGGGCGCATATTTCCAGCAAGCGGTACCAATCCACACAGGAGCGCGCTAGCCGGGAGACTTCCAGGCTGAAAATGGCTCCGGCATGGCTCATCCCGACTTCACCAAACAAATGCTGGAAGCCATCCCGCCCTTCGGCACTCGCTCCTGAACGCCCCTGATCTTGATCCACGACCACGATTTGCTCTTTGGCCCAGCCCAGATCGAGGGCACGCTGCACCAGGTCGTATTGCCGTGCTTTGCTGCCCACATTCTCGCGCACCTGCGTCAGCGTGGATTGCCGCACGTAGATCAAGGCCTGCCGCCCCAGATGTTCAGCCCGAATTTTGCTCATCTCGGACCTCCTTCCTGCTGCTCTCGAGTTGCTCCATCACCAGCTTGAGTACCAACTGGGCCATCAACTGAATCACTCCGGCCTGATGCTCTCGGTTCAATTGCACCCAGACCTGGTTCAGTTTCCCCTGTTCTTGACTTTGGATTGTTTTCACGACTGCTCCTCCGAAGATGCTTCGACTTGGGGTTGATGATTTCCATCATAGTCTGCTTCTTCGGTTCGGCATATCGGACTGCTTCCCCCGGACGGATGCGCTCGATCAGTTCGTAGGCCTGGCGCAGGCCGCGGTAGTCGAGCAAATGGGCGGGCTTTGAGGCTTCGCCCATCCTTTCTGCATGGATTTCTGTCCAGTCTGTGGCTACCACAACTCGTTCTCCCCCACTGGTCTGCACCAGAATGTTGTCCCCCCGGCATTTTCGGATGATTTCTACTTTTTCCCCGCAGCGGGGGTGATATGGATGACTGATCTTGGTTTTTTTGTAAGTCGCGTCGCGCTTTGGGGTAGTTTGTTGTTTACCTCGTCAGGTGCTACTTGGGTTGGGCAGCGTTTCTATTCTTCATCCAAACGAAATACTTTCTCGAAAGCTTTTCGTCTGTCTTCATATAAACTGCACGCCATCTTTACACTTGCCCCATGACTTTCATTTAACTCCATTCCAATTATGTTAAAACCGTTCTTCAAGTCTGCAATCAGTGCCGCTCGATTATTAGGTAAATGACTTGTTGTTACTCGCTCATAACCTTTCGCCTTCAGATATTTCACTAATTCTTTTAGAAATGCTGTGTAGATCCCTGCTTGGCGATATTCAGGTATCAAACCAATGGTGTCTATAAAAAAAGTTTCTTCATCTTCCATATAACCATAAAACCAACCCACTGTTTGGTTATTCTTCCCAATAAAAATTATCCATTCTGGAGATGATTTAGAATGCTTTTTCCTGAGTGACTCTTGTTTTGATTGTCTCTTTTTTGGTGTTTCAAAAAGACCCAGTTTTTGTTTGAACCCTGGTGGAAAAATCTGATTGCTTATTTTTTGAATATGTTCTTCTGCTGTTTCTTGATCATATAAATGCCCTATCACATCAAATGGAAGGTTCATTGGAAAATGTTGATTTTTCAGATCCATATCCTTTCTTTCTTTGAGATGTTTTACGCTGCCCAACGGGGGCTTTAGGCGCTGGGGGAATTAGCACTTGACGCGGCTTTCGAAGACTCCAAACGATGCCTGATTCGGAATTTTAGCCTCGCGTACCCCCAGTCGCCTACGAGCGGGGTTGGGCAGCCTATGTAATTATCGCTGATAAGAACAATACAACTCCACCTAGAACCGTATTTGCTCGCGCAAGGATCGAAAGTTGATTTTGAACTTTCAAAAACTCAGGAGCTGGTGGTTCCCCTGGTGATGGAGATAGAGATTGCATCTTTGGCCCTAACCTGAATGTTATCAAAAGGCCGATAACGATCATTGCCACCACTATGATATGTTTCACCGTTAATGATATCCCATATGCGCCAACAACATTGAAAAGCATCTGCGATGGCGTTTTGGCCAATCCCGTGAGAACCAGAACAATAATACTCCCCCATGATAAATACGTAAATCGCTTCGTTGTTGCGCCCAGCAATCGCCCTCTTTGCGATGGCTCAATAGCAGAGAGAGATGGCATCAGAATGACGTTGATATAGATCATTCCGCCGATCCATGTGGTTGTTGCCAAGATATGTAGAAAGTTCGAAATTGCTTGAAGTACCATTTGTAACTCCTTTATCTTTGCCTAACACTTCTACCAAAAAACTATGAACTTCTGACAAAGATTACAACACATAAACTGGTATTCCGTTTTGGCTTTACCAAGAGTTTCGTAATCCAATTTTATGTTGATCGCATTGTTTTCCCTATGCGCTTTCCTTAATCGAATATCAAGATCGATTGATGCAATCTCATCAAGATTTTCTCGCCCATGTGTTTGAGTATTATTTGCTCAGGCTTGCACCTTTCCAGATTTGCTGAAATCAATCCATAAGTTATAAAGCTTAAAAAGGCTGCCCAACCCCTGCTTATGCAGACAATTTCTTCAAAACAGGTTTTCAACTGCGATTTATCGTCTTGCCGTTACATTCCACAGAATAGCACACTCCACTTCAAGTCAAAAAAAATGCATCTCCTTGGTTCTAAGGCTCCAGTGGCTGAGTTCCTTGATCTGCGTTATGCTCATTTCTCCGGCAGTCATCTGACAAGGTTATAGACATATTGACGATCATCCATTGTCCGTGCTCGTGACTTTGGCCTGGCAGAACAGTCGATTGAGAAGTATTGTATGCCTTCCTGCGGCATTTGTTGTGCCAGGTAATTGCTCAACCATTCAGCTGTTCAGGTAATATTCCGATAAACCATGTTCTATTCCACTTTATCCCAAATTGACCTGGTCATTGCCACTAGTTCTTCACGCTGTTCAGCTGCCAAATACAGGCGGTCAGAATTCATCGGACCAGTATCCTGATTTTCCACTATCAGCACAATTGCATCTCGGCTAAGTGTGTGGGTGTGATAAGCGCCTCTTTTGACGTTATAAATCTTCTCAGGCTGCATATCCACTGGATAAATTGTCTCGATCTCACAATCCCCTTCCCCGAAAAACAAGATACAGTGCCCTTTCAATAGTACGAAAACTTCATCCGTTTCGTTATGGCGTTCCATGGCATCAATATTCTCAGGTTCTAACTCGTCAATATAACGCAGGATAGCAACTCGCCATTCGCCGTAATCAACACAGGGCTGGTAACCTTCCTCAAAATATTCCTTTATCTCTAATAATCGTTGATCAACACTCATGCATCCGCCCTCCAATTGAATTTACCTGTTACCCGAATATCACTAGCAGAACGTCCGATCAAGACCTCGAATTCACCTGGCTCGGTAAGCCATATGTTTTGGGCATCATCGTAGAACGCCAAGTCCTGTTCTTGGAGAGCCAATGAAACGGTTCGGGTTTGGCCTGGTTCAAGTTTAATTTTGACAAAAGCTTTCAATTCCTTTTGGGGACGAACCAAACTCGATTCGATATCTCGTAAGTAGAGTTGGACAACTTCCTGCCCACTTCTTACCCCGGTGTTGGTTACATCTACTTGAATATTTATCTGCACCCCAGGGCTGTACTCTTCTGCATCCAAACGCAGATTTGTAAATTCGAAGTTGGCATAGGAAAGGCCGTGTCCAAAGGGGAACAATGGTTCGATATCTTTTTTATCATAATAACGGTAGCCAACAAAAAGTCCCTCTCCATAACGAACTACACCGTTCTCACCAGGGAAATTAATATGTGCAGGGTTATCCTGAATACGCTTTGGGAAAGTAGTAGGCAATCTGCCGGATGGGTCTGCCTCTCCGAAGAGCACATCTATGATGGCGTTTCCAGCCTCCTGCCCCAAATACCACATTTGCAAAACCGACTTGACCTGATTCAGCCAGGGCATACGAAGAGGGGAGCTGGCATTGAGCACAACAACGGTGTTCGGATTAGCTGCCGCAACGCGCTCAATGAGTTGATTTTGCTCCCCAGGCAAAGCCATATCGATTCTGTCTTGGCCTTCACCTTCCCATTCCGATGTCAGCCCGGCAAAAACGATGGCCACATCAGCATCCTTTGCCAACGCTGCCGCGTCACCAATAGGGTCGTTCGGCTGCGGAGGCAGGCAGCCCAACCGGACAGTGCGCCAGCGCCCTCCTGGCAAGGATGCATACTCAACTTTGAAATCATAAGTTTTTCCGGCTTCAAGATGAACTTCCACCGCTCGTGTGATTGTCTCGGCTTCAATCCCAACGAAGTTTTGCGGGTGATTGAAATCCGTGATGTCCCACCAATCCAGCATTTTTTCACCATCCAGCCACCAACGGGCGCGCCCCACGGCGGTTAGGATAAATGTATAAGAGCCGGTTTCCGGAGCTGTCCAACTTCCGGTCATCCGCAAGGAAAAAGCTGCCGGATCATGATCGGACGCAGTTTCCCCAAACCAGGCCTGCTGTGTGCCGCCTGCCAGGAATTCTTTGAATGGGACATCTGTCAGCGAGGTGTTGTCATATTGCTGAATAGTAACTTTCCCCGGCGTTCCATCAACCGCGGACAAACCTTCTGGATTAAGTAGTGGTACATCTCGATGAATAGATGGACCAGGGGCATATTTCACATCTAGCGTGTCGCCGTATCGGGAACGAATTGCTTCTAAAGGATTGATAACATAATGGGGATTGACTTCTGAGCTGCCCCCGCCCTGGAATGTGATGGTCTGTGCGGGTCTGCCAATAATTGCCACTGAAGGTTTTTTTGCCGCTTCAATTGGGAGCAGATCGTCTTCGTTTTTCAGCAATACAATCGCTTCACTCCCTGCTTTGCGGATCAGCGCACGGTGGGCAGGGTCGTCAACCGATTTTTCTTCAACGATTTCTGGATTGTCGAACAAACCGGCTTGGTCTAGTGTCCTCAATATCCGACGGACCTTGTCGTCGATTACAGTCTCTTCCAATATGCCGTTGCGAACCATTTCCAAAGCGTTCTTTCCCAGCCAGCGGGCCGGACCGGGCATTTCCAGGTCGAGACCGCCGCCGGGCACATTGTCGCTGTAGGTTCCATACCAGTCGGAGATGACCATACCATCATAGCCCCATTCTCCTTTGAGAATGTCCGTCAGCAATTGCTGATGTTCGCTGGCATAAACTCCATTGATGCGGTTATAAGCCGACATCAGCGTCCATGGTTGTGCTTCCTGCACCGCAGCTTTGAAAGCGGGGAGATAGATTTCATGCAATGTTCGTTCATCAATTTCGGAGCTGATGGAAAAACGATCGAATTCTTGATCATTGCAGACAAAATGTTTGATGCAGGCTCCCACACCCTTACTCTGCAAGCCGTTAATGTAAGCAACAGCCATGCGAGAAGAAAGATGTGGGTCTTCAGCAAAACATTCGAAATTGCGTCCAGCCAATGGGTGCCGGTGCATATTCACGGTTGGGCCTAGCAGTATATGTGCGCCTTTCTTTTTCGCTTCTTCTCCAAGAGCTGCACCGATTTCGCGTACTAAGCCCGGGTTCCAAGTCGCGCCCATAGCAGTACCAACGGGAAAACTTGCCGAAGTCTGGCTCTTGGTATCTTTTTGTTCGCCGCGTACACCATTAGGACCATCACTCACTTTGAGCGCTGGTATGTCCAGGCGTTCAATAGTGTGAGTTCGCCAGGTATCAGCTCCAGCGAGTAAGGTGATTTTTTCTTCGAGCGATAGTTGAGAGAGTAATGTTTCGATTTTGTTGCTCATCTTTGTTCGTTATCAGTATCCTTTTGTGAAATTTGTTTTGTACTCAGCACGACCTCTATATGATGTTCTGATTCTGTGGGAAGATGTGATATATCACCTCGTAAAATTTTCGCGCCTTCACCCAGTTGCGTAAATCGGAGAGCCTGTCCGTTGAGCAATATGTCCTGGATAGAATATTCACCCACTTTGAGATTGTCCGGGTTCGAATAGGTTACCCAAAGCCGCAGTCCGGCAAATAACGTATAGATTGCCGCGCGGCCGTGCGAGTCGAAGTGTTCAGGACTCAATTTGGGAGTCAACAGCAGATCACCCAAGTGGCCGCGCACACCAAAAACCTCGGTCACCATAGTCAGCAAAAACCAACTCGCTGAGCCGGTCAGATAAGGGTACATCCCCCGCCCTCGATCACTGAAATACTCAGGGATGCCTGGATAGATAGCACTGGCAGAAAAATCTACGCTTTGACGATAGATTGTATCCAGCGCTTTATTGCCTTCAACTGCCAGGCCGCGTTGATAGAGTGCATTAGCATACATCACAGCCATGTGACTGAACATAGCGCCGTTCTCTTTGTGTCCGTAAGCATACCCGAAAGCCCGTCCTAAGTTCAGCATGGTTTCGCCGAAATCTGTGTTCAGGCGATATCCACCAACTTTGGGATCGAAGAGGTAGTTATCTGCAGCCCGAACGATCTTTTGGGTTTGGTCATCAGTGGTGATGCCACCCATCATTGTGAAAACTTGCCCAGTGAGGGTCATCCGTGCCCCGAGGGGGTGCTCGCCTTCGAGGCGCTGACCGTCGTTATCATAGTAGCCGTTATACCAGCCGTGACCTTGCTTATCCTGTACCCATTCATTCTCCCGAATATGGGTGTAAAGATGATCGGTCTTGGCATGCAGATCAGCAGCCAATTTTTCTATAGATGTCTCCATACACTCACCGCTTACGTTTCGTTCCACGCGCTTGAAGTATGCAAATAATCTCTGGCGCTTGTCCATCGGATTGTCATAATCCACCGCATCGTTCAAGCTATCCAACAGGAGCGTGATCTCTGATGCCAGGGAAACGCTAACAACATCCAAGGATTTTAATTGCATTATCAAGTCCCCCAATTGGCGCAGATTGCTGGCATATAAGGCGGTAAAGGCTACACTCTCTCCCTGATCAGGTGCCATATCCATACCATCATTCCAATCGGCATCTTCCAGGCGGAGATTATTGTGCTCACCCACGTTGAAGAAGGTAGTCAGATGTTGGATGAGCAAATGCTCTAGCACCGAACCCTGGTAGACATCCCCATTGTCCGTGCGAAGCTGGGTACTATCCTCTGGTTTCCAGTTCTCGTCGACAGATTTTGTCCAATGAGTGAGATGATCTTTGAAGTAGGTTTGCTTCTGAAGTAGAAAATCCAGATCACCAGTCTGATCGATGTAGAGCTTCACAGTCAACAGTGGCCAGGCACCATGATCCATCCACACGCGGGGGATTTCATTGCGGTCGGCTTTGAATTGGCCGGGTTGGCTGCCAATGATGGTAGCGTTGCTACCGTCGATGCGAACACCGGCAAAATTACCCAACAACATTTCGGCAACGTTGGCTGGCTCCATCAGCAATAAAGCCAGGATATCTTGCCAAAGGTCACGCCATCCGCGTCCACCTCGTCCATAATCATGATAGGGCATGAAGGAATTGCCATACAAGCGTCGCAAAATTGGTTGAATAGAGACCCAGCGCATCCAGCCATCAAAACAAGGGTCTCCGGTTTGCACTTGTAGGCTGTTGAGTTTGCTATTCCAGAACTTTTTGGTTTGTAATAACCAATGTTTAAATTTATCAGTGGTGCTGTATTTGGTTACTAAGGCCTCAGACGATTGACCATACTCGAGAACAGCTATTACAAGAATCCAGGTACGACTCTCGCCGGGGGGCAAGATCACCTTCGGAAATTGCAGCCCACCCAGGGCTTCATAGCCGTCCACCTGATAACCAGCGCAGGCAGTCGGGGTTTGGGCCTCGACAATCGCCCGCGGCCAACCCAGGCTGCCTCCCTCCCCAATGAAATCTTCCAAAACAGGGAAAAATCCGTCTGGTGAATTGCCTTGATCATCGCATCCCAGCACGGCATAGACCGTCGTATTGGGAATATGGCCGCGCTCATCGAAGGATAGGGTTGGTTGCACCAAAACGCCGTGTTGATTGCAAGAGGTGCGGTGCAGCAACGACGTGACATGACGGTGGTCGCGCAGGTTATCGGCCGAACGGCCAAAGATTGGGATCGCGGCGGTAGGCGTGAGCTCACGCGGCTGCGTCCCGGTGTTGGTCAGCGTAACGCGCATCAACTCGACCTGATCTTCACTGGCAGGGACAAAATTGGTGATCTCCGCTTTCAGGCCCAGTTGCTGATTCTCCCGGCTGATGGTATGCCAGAGCATGCCTGCTTCGATGGTCACCTGTTCAGCATCTTCTTGAAAACTTTCGGCAATCTGCGCGGCTGAATTTCCCGTCAACGACCAAGGTCCATAGTCAGCGATATGGATCCAGAAGTTGCGCGCTGAACGAGTATTGTGCAGGTCTTCAATGGAAACAGGCTCAGAAAAAAATGTGTTCTGATCGGTTTTGATGTCGCCATGTAGGGTTGGCGTCACAACTGACATCATCCCTGCTTCATTGACCAATGGGAAATAGAGATAATTAGTACGCTGAGGGTTTTTCAGGCGAAAGGTGCCATCTTCATCGATGAATTGCCAGTTATCTTTTCTTGGCTTTAGCTGCATAGGACACACTTTTCCAGGTATAAGGCTTGTAGAGATTATTCTGATGATTTTCTCGAAGTGGGGCAACCTTGGCTGCCCCACTTCAACAAGGAGAAAAGAAGTTATTTATTAATCGAAGAAAACATCAAGGGAAACTACTTTTTTATTGCGCACCATGTCAGCATAGGGCGCATGGATATCTGAACTCTGGATATCCATGCTTTGGCCATCTGCAAGATGGAGCACAATATTCTGCGGCATTTGTTTCCAGGCATCAATTCTCTGCGGGTTGTGATAGGTCACTGGGATACTGCCCAGGAAGTTGAACTTGACTTGATTTTGCTCGTCAAATAACCAGCCAGGGAGAATTGGCCGCAGTCCCAAGATGAGTTCGCCCTCCTGAACCCGGAATGGTTCTACCCCTGCCATCATAATTGTCCAAATCTCGATGAACTCAGCAGTAGCCCCGCTCAAGCGAGCGACAAACCCGGCTCCGTGCAAGGATTTGTCTGGATGGGCGCTGCTGACTAGAAAGGACGAATTCTCCAAGGGGCTGCGACCGTAGCGCTCAGGCGGTTGAAAAGGGATCAAGGCACACTTGAAATCTTCAAAAAATTCTTCGTACAGTCCTGCTTTCAGAACTTCCAGCAGGTATTTGTATTCCATGTGCAGCCAGATAGACTCATTCTCCAGCCAGCCGGGGGTAAAAGCCCGCGCCCGACCGATCTCGTGCGGTTCATTCTCCAGCGAGGCGTTGACTTTGTACATTTTGAGCACTTGATCGTACAATCCACTGCCTCGGACGGCAGTATAGATTTTCCTGACCTTTTCGTCCCCGCTAGCCACCCTCATGGAGTGTACTACACCTTCCAAGAATGGGGGCAAGGGTATGGGTTGAAACGCTTTGGCTTGAATAAACGGGCGCTCTTGCTCACCTAGGAGAGGGTTACCGAGTTCATCTTCCAGGATTTCATAGTCGCTGACTTTGTAGCGGAAATATGTGGGTGATAGGCCATGCTGTGCGTATGTCTCTGCGCGTGCAATGCCTTCTCTTAAACGACTCTCGATTGTGTTCAAGATGTTATCTAGAACTGAACTTTCCAGTTCAGTTTCTTTTCCAGATATTTTTGCTTGATAGATGCACTCGCGGTAGGCTTCGCGTAAATCATTGGCCTGCTTCCACCAGGAGAAAGGAGTGGCTTCCTTATTTGTAAGGGCTGCCAAATTTTTGAGATATTCTGAAAATTCAGCAGGGAGCGTGATTAGGGGATCGACTTCGAGTTCAGTGAGAGACTCTCTCAAAAAGCAGATCAGGCGTAAGAGTTCATACGTCTCGTTCATGGATGAGCTGAAGATGCCCGGCAGCCCGTTTAGCGCATCATACCAACCGGGTTTTCCGGCTTCCATTTCGATACCCATGCCTTCGGGGCCGAGTGTGCCAAATTTGGTTCCAACCAATAGGAGCAGCTTCCCAAAGATTGTTGTGGAATAGATTTCGCCGTCGGACGTGCGCACCCAACCTGATTCGCCGGTATGGGCCACGGCGCCGTATTGCCGCGCGCCGCGTTCAGTGAAAATGTAGCGCTGACTGCGGGGGCGCACCTGCACCGGGCTGCGATAAAAGGAAACTTTTACATCTCCAAAAAGCAAATCCACTTTTCGATCAGGGTAAACAGCAAGGAAATTTTCGACCAGGTCGAGAATATAGGTCCAATGATCGACCCAAAAACCTTCGCCGTATGCTGCTTCTAAGTGTGGTTGCGCCTCTCGCAAGGCGTGCACGATGAATTCATCATAAGAGACGCTCAGGCTGATATCCTGGTCTACGATATATTTGAGCAATCCACCGGGGGTGAACTTCTCTTCAAGTACCAGTGCCAACTTCGATGGAGCATCGGATAACCTTGCAACTGCAGCAACCTGCTCAGGGGCTAGGCTGAAGCTCGTACCCTGAATCACCAACGGGTTATAGCCGTCCAGCTGAATTAGGCTGAGAAATGTACGGATATTGTGTTCCCCAATACGAGGCTCCAAAAGCACATCGCTGCGCCTATTTTGGCAGACATCTCTGAAATTGCCGTTGCCCTGCGAATAGAATTCTGGAGCCAGGAAGAAGTGGTTGTAATCGCGCTCCGGGTCGCCGTGCTTGCGGGAATAAATATGATAGGGGTGGGGGTTTTGGGCATCGCCCAGCAAGATCGGCCAACCCCCGCGCAGTACGTTATCGAGGAATGTTTGGTGCACGTATGCATCGAAACGCGGCTCGCCAGTCCGTGTAGCAACGGCGTCGGTGAGAGAGTTCACCAGAGCTTGGTTCTCTGCGCGCTTCTGAGCGAAGTAAGCTGGGAATATCAAACGATCCCGCGATTGAGCGATGTTTTCGTGCCCGTTGACGTGTCCAAAGAGCATGTAAAGAGACAGAGATTCGCCAGGAGCAAGAGTAGCAGTATGCCCGAAGAAAGCGCAGGGCGTCTTGCCCACGGTGACCTGCTCCGCCGCTTGCAGTGTTTTAAAGGATTGCTTTAGAAATAAATCCGGCGCGCTCAGAGATGTATTTGCACCGAAGATGATTGCTGGATCAACAAATGGAAGCAGTGGTGAAGTTTCGCCATTGCAGACGGTAAAGCCTAGGGAAAAATGCCCAGCTTGAATTTCATGAACTTCGGCTGTGTCGCCGGGGGTGGCTCCTAATCGAAAGAAAGGCAGGCCGCTTTCGAGATGGAAGACCTGCATCCAGGCTTCGAGCGTACGCCCGACGGCTTTCAGACCACCGTTGTCAACGCCGAAGGGGATAAGCGCGGGCATCCCATCCAGAATTTCTAACTCCTGGGGGATGTCACCAGTATTAGTAAAAGTGACCTGGCGGGCTAGGGCGGCAAAGCCTTCACCGGGAATGGTGAAATAGTCAACTTTTGTGGTCAGACCGAGCGCGGGGTTGTCATCGGTGAGCGAGAGTTCGCTCATGGCGATGGACATTGTGCGCTGGATATTGGACGCAGACGAACGCGGATGAACTCGGATGTTGTTTTGGTTTTTCGATGATATGGACGACGCTTTGTCTATGTTTCGAGCTCTTCCGCGCTCATCCGTGCCCAATTCGGATGGGGTGGGTATAAATGGAGCGAAGGGTTCGTAGAAGCCGGTTTTCTTCCCTGTTGCCCATTTAACGAATGTGCGGAACCCCTCAGTTGCTGTGCGTTGGTAGGCTTTGTTGGCGGGCTGGAATTCCATTAGGGGGCAATCTTTGCTTTCGATGCCAAAGCTGGTGATGGCTTGCCCCCTGTTGACATAGAATACCCACATGGGCACACCTAAATGCCCGGCAACCCCAGGCAGAAAGCTGCTGAAAGGGCGCTTTTCGGAGTAGTTCAATATTACGTGGTGGCTTGATTCGGGATCGCGATGGGATGTCATAGGGCTGTTTTTAGAATTATGCAGGCCAAATTTTGCGACCGCCGCCTTGGGGCACGATCGCATCAATTTTTGCCAATTCATTGAGTCCAAGCGATGCCAGTGTGCCTGCCTGGAAATTCGGTTTGGCTTGCTTCGTATCCTTTATGCCAGGGATTACAGTTGTGACAGCTGGATGATCAAGTACAAATTGCAAGGCAAGTTGTGCCAGACTTCGCTCTTGAACCAGGGGGCGCAGTTGGTCCACGGTTTGCAGATCGTTCAAGAAGACCTGATACTCATCTTCGTTTTCGTGCCATCGACGTCGGAAATCCCCTTCTGGGAAGCGTGACTCTGGGGTGAACTTACCCGCCAGGATGCCCATTGCAATGGCACCACGGATGATTACACCAATTTGGTTTTCCTGGCAATAAGGAAGAATATCTTTTTCGGCAGTGCGGTTTAGGATGCTGTAGTCAATTTGGAGTGTAGCGCAGCCGCTATCTTGGTTAAAGGCCTTGAGATAATCAAAGTCGCTTGTGCTGACACCGTAGGCGCGCACTTTGCCTGCTTCTTGTAAGCGTTGGAACCCCTCAACGAAAACATCCATTGTGGGGTCGCGGAAGTCAATGTGGCTTTGGATGACATCAATATAGTCTGTATTCAGACGCTGTAGATTGCTCTCAACACCTGCGATGAGTTTCTCCACAGTAGTATAGGCTGATTGTCTGGCTTCGCCGTCAAAATCTCGCCAGCCAATTTTAGTGGCAACGACGAATTCACCCCGGCGGCCACCCATGGCTTTACCCAGCAATTCTTCGCTGTGATCCCAACCGTAAACATCGGCGGTGTCGTAGAAGTTGCAGCCGTAATCCAGGGCGAAATCAATGGCATTGAAAATCTCACCATCATCGGTCGTCCCCCAGGCATCCCCGCCCGCGGCCCACAAACCGAAGCCTATCTCGGAAACTTCGATGCCGCTCTTGCCTAATACTCGATATGAAAGCATTTTCTTGTCGTCGTTCATTTATTTCTCCTATGTTATTTCTTTACGGTGAGATAAAGACGCAGGTTTGAGCGTTCGCATTTTTATCATAGGTGTACTGTGATTTGGCAAGACCTGTAATGCAAAAGGAGATCTCTTTTGCAGCACTAACTTTTGTGCCAACAAACGGCCCGGCAACACCATCCTCAGCAGTTTTGCTTTCTTTCGTTGCACCCGTTACTGCGCCTAGCCAACCCGCAGTAACAGTCACACCTTCAACTGGATCACCATTTTGATCAACGACGGTTACGTAAGCCGTGCCCTGCCACTTTTCATCTACTTCTTCCATTTCCATGGTGATGCCAGCCACATGCAGTACACCACTTTGCATTTCATCGATAGTCAAGGATGGGTCATGGTAAACGCGCACATAGTCTACCTGCAATTGTTGGGGAAATTGCGTAGTTTCATCGGGATAGCCAGGCCAATTGCCGCCAATCGCCAGGTTTAGAAGGATGAAGAAAGGGTGATCGTACACCCAGGCACCAGGGACTTGATCATCCGTGATGATATTAAAAAGCGAGTCGTCTACATACCAGCGGATCTTACCCGGCTGCCATTCAATGGCATAAATGTGAAAATCATCGTGCAGTGCTTCGCCGGTTACAGTCAATGAGCTGCCGATACCATCCCCGCCTGAGTACCCTGGCCCGTGGACTGTGCCATAAACCGTGTGGGATTCGCCAATATTCTCCATGATATCAATTTCGCCGGAGCGCGGCCAACCCACAGAAACGATATCTTCACCCAGCATCCAGAAGGCCGACCAAACCCCCTGCCCTGTGGGCAATTTCATGCGGGCTTCAATACGGCCATAGGTCCAGTTGTGCAATTGCTGAGTTTTCAATCGGGCGGATGTGTAATTGCTTCCTTTATACTCTTCTTGATGGGCTTCAATGATCAGTACCCCGTTTTCGATGCGGGCATTTTCTTCCCTATCTGTATAGAATTGCCATTCGTTATTTCCCCACCCGCCAGCACCAATTTCCGCGACCCAGTTTTCGGAGTTGAGTTCTGGGCCATCGAATTCATCACGCCAGATGAGTTCCCATGAAACCCCATCTTTTCCTGGTACAGGGATGGTTGTTTCTTGAACAGGCGCGCTGCACCCGAACAAGAACACAACAACCAACAGTAGGAATAGGATTTTTATGGAACGCATTGGCAAACACCTTCTCAATCTTGATCTACGCTGAAGCCATAAGGGAACAGCGTTGCATCCGTAGGTGAACCCAAAGGTAGTTGCTCGGTTGAAGCTGGCCATGTGTAGGGAAGTATACCTGTGAAAGGCGCATCCCCAAAGATGACATCGGCTACCCCCGAACCTTCAGTGCCAGGCAGCCAGGCGGCCACCAGGGCATCCCACTTTTCCAGATGGTCGCTGATGATCAGCGGCCTGCCAGAGATCAGAACGACAATCAGCTTGGCGCAATCGCTTTCCATGCGCCGCAGGGCGCGGTTTTCGCCCGTCGACAAGTTGAGATTGTTGCTGTCGCCCTTGCCTTCTGCATAGGGATTTTCACCCACTACCGCCAGGCAGACGGCATTTTCGGTGCTGGGATCGCCATCAAAATTGCCCGATGAGCTGTACTCGACAACCGTATCTGCTCCAACGGCATCTTGGAAGCCTTCCAAAATGGTCGTGCCTGGGGTGATATCGCCCTTTTTGCCCTGCCACTCGATCGTCCAGCCCCCGGACTGGATACCGATGTCGTCGGCAGCTGCGCCGCCCACGAACAGGTGAGTGATCTCTGAAGAGATAGGTAGCAGCCCCCCATCATTTTTTAGCAACACCAGGGATTTTGCCACAGCCTGGCGCGCCAGCGCCCGGTGAGACTCCGAGCCGACCTGCGTCAGCAGTTCCGGCTGAGAATACGGCTGCTCAAAAAGCCCCATCTCAAACTTCACCTTCAGAATACGCCGCACAGCATCATCAATGCGAGACATGGGTACATCACCTGCTTCAACCGCTTTGGTAAGCGTGTTGATGAATTTTCCATATGCGTATGGAACCATGTTCATATCCACCCCGGCATTGATAGCTATCACAACTGCCTCGTAATAATTCCCGGTAATCTGGTCAATTGCCCCCCAATCCGAGACCACGAAACCGCTGAAGCCTAACTCACCTTTGAGCACCTCGTTGATTAGGTATTCCTGGGCGTGCATCTTCATCCCGCCCCAGCTTGAGTACGAAATCATGATACTGCGCGCCCCTGCCTCGATCACTGCTGGATAGGGCGGCAGGTGAATGGCGCGCAAGGTGACTTCATCCACTTCGGTAACGCCTTGATCAATTTTATAGTCACCGATGGCTGAACCCCAGGCGGTGCCGCCATCCCCAACGAAATGCTTTGGCGTTCCGATCACGGTGTTGGTTGCAACTACATCAGGAGATTGCAAACCCCGAAGGTAGGCCGCGCCCAAAAAAGAAACCAGTTCAGGGTTTTCACTGTACCCCTCATAAGTGCGCCCCCAGCGAATATCCTGCGGAACGGACACAGCCGGAGCATAATTCCAATAAATACCGGTAGCGCTCATCTCCAGTGCCGTGACGCGGCCGATCTCTTCCATCAGCGCCGGGTCATTGGCCGCGCCTAAACCGATATTGTGTGGAAAAACCACCGCGCCATAAACGTTGTTGTGCCCATGAACGGCATCTACGCCGTAGATCAGGGGAATGCTCAAATGGGAGTCAAGTGCGTAATTCTGAAAACCATCCACCATCGCCGCCCAAAGTTCGGCGTTGTTCCCCTCGGATGGGTACCCACCCCCGCCGCTGAGAAGCCCGCCGATGTAGCGGTTGGTGATGTCCTCAACGCGGATGCTGTTCTTCTCTACCAGCGTCATCTGCCCGATCTTTTCGGCCAGGGTCATGTGCGCCAGTAAATCTTCCACGCGGTCAGCGATAGGCGCGTCGGCCTGTTTGTAGAGCGCGTCCGCCTCTACAGGGATGAGAGCCTCCTCCTCCGGGGCTTCGGGTTCGATTCTGCCGGGTTGGTCTTGACCTATTTCGAAGAAAATCAACTCGCCGAATACGCTGGGATCATAATAGGACGAATCACTGACATCGAATTTCGACCAGATCACCTTCAAATTTCGGTTTTTCTTACTAGCTCCGTTGAGATGCACCTGAAAACCAAGCACGCCGCCGTGTTCTGGTACGATCTCCCAAACCTGGTTTTTTAGCGGAAATGCAGCTTCAACCGCGTAGCCGATCTCAGTTTTGACCACTTTCACCAGGGCTTCGGCACCCTCATGGCTGATGCCACCCAAAACAGTCTCTCCATCCTCCTTATCGATGTTGACCGGCGGGATAGTCACTTGCGTGACGCCATCCTCGTATGAAGTCAGTGTCAAGTTTCCGGTAGCGTTGATGTAGAACTCCACCGAGTCTTCGTTCCAATAATCACTGCCGTGCTCGCCGGAAATGATCGTGCTGTCCGTTACTTCTCCTAGGAAGTATAGATATTGCTCATCTGCGGCAGCGGCAAAGGAAACCGAGGTGGCGCCATCAATCTCCTCGGTGGTTTCGGGGATGAGCACGCGCGGCACTCGATCCCAGTCAGAAAGATTGCCGTCGAGGGTGATATTGTGCGGGAATGGCGCATAATAACTTTCATTGAGGGTTCCATCGGGCGCGAGAGGTCCAGTAGGTGAAGTCGATAGAGCGCATGCCACCAGAGCAAAGGTGAAAGAAACGAGCAAAAATGATATCAGCGAATACCGGGGGAGTATTTTGTTCACGGGATGGCTCCAAGAAATAAAAGGGCTTCTCCTTTTATACTGGTAGATTGATAATAACCGGCAAAGGGAGAAGCCAGTGAGAGTTCGAGAACGTCATAAGCCGACGTCATACTTAAGATAGTTACTTCTCTACACCTGTGAAAGTAACACCTTGCATAAATACGCGTTGGGCGAAGAAGAATACCAACACAGGGATCACCGCTGAAACTAGCGACGCGGCCTGGATCAGGTTGATTGATTGGGAATAAAGGGTATTGAATGCGGTCAACCCTACTGTAATGGGGTATTTATCTGGATTTCCAGCAAGGTAGATCAGCGGCCCAAAGAAGTCATTCCATGACCAGAAAAAGTGGAACAAGGCCACGGCCGTCAACGCTGGGACGGATTGGGGTAAGATCACCGAAGTGAATATGCGGAATGGTCCTGCTCCATCAAGCATAGCGGCTTCGTCCAGTTCGCGTGGGATGGACAAGAAGAATTGCCGCATCAAGAAGACATTCGTGCCCCAGGAGAAAAAGGCCGGTACGATAAGCGGCAGCCATGTCCCCACCCAGCCCAGTTTTAGGTAAACGAAATAGGTTGGGATCAGCGTGACCGCGTTAGGTAAAATGACCGTTGAGAGCATGATCATGAACAGAATGTTCTTGCCAGGGATACGGAAACGTGCAAAACCATAGGCGACCAGCGATGCAGACAAAACTGCCCCAAAGGTTGTGATTACCGCGTACATCAGGGTGTTTCGCAAAAGCAGAGGAAAATTGATGGTATCCCAGGCTTTGATGAAATTTCCCCACTGGGGATCGGTTTCCCAAGAACGTTCCAGTGTTCTCCATCTGCCTTCCCACTCAAATGGTCCCGCTGCTGCGTTCTGTGGATCAACAAATGTACTGGATTCTCGTCCTTTTTTGATTAAGGCAAGCTCCCGTAATTCGCCATCAATTGGGACTTGATACATATCATAACTTTTTCCTTCATAGAGAAACTGTCTTTCACTGGCAGGGTACCATGGTGCAGCTACTTGGGAAAATTGACCATCTGTTTTCAAGGAAGTGACGACCCCATAGACCATTGGTACGAGGAAGATAACCAGCACAGCAATCGCCAAGCCGGTTATTCCAACACTTGTTGCGCCATCGCGGGCTTTTTTCGGTAATACCACTTGTTTTTTAGTGCGTTGGATGGTAACCATTATCTTTCCTCCGCTGCATAATAAACCCAGTAGCGGGCTGTTCCAAATAATACGATGGTAACAATAAGGGCGACGATGAATAATAGCCATGCCAGGGTCGCGCCATAGCCCATATTGAAGAAGGCAAAGGCCTGCTTGTAGAAATACACCATGATGAAGCGAGTTTTCCCATCAGGATACCCTGACGAGAAGTTTTGGTTCAGGACAAATGGAGCCAGAAAATATTGCAGGGTATAGATCACATTCAAAACAAGTTGATAGAAGATCACTGGGGTGATCATCGGAAGAGTGATCCTGAATAATTTGGTAAACCAATTGGCGCCATCGATCTCCGCAGCCTCGTAGATTTCCGTGGGCACACCTTGAAGGCCCGCCAGGAAGATGATCATTGCATTCCCGATCCCCCAAAAACCGAACATGGTATAGGCGTAGTACACTAAATCCGGGTCTGCCAACCAGCGCAAACCTTCGGTGCCAACCGCCTGGATTCCAGTGAACTTTTGAATAAGAATGTTGATCCATCCGGTCTGCTCATTTAGTGCCCCGTTCCAAATTAATACAGTTGCCACAAGTGGGATCATCACGGGCATATAGAATAATGTTCTGAACAAGTTCTTTCCAATAACGTGCTTGGAATTCATCAGGACGGCGACAAATAGGGAGAATACCAAGGTGATGGGAAGTGAAATAGCCCCGAACTGAAAGATGCGTATGAATGATAGCTTGACTTCTTCATCCTCAAACAATGCCCGTCGCCAATTTTCAAACCCAATGAACGTAGCTTGATCCGGGACCGCTGGGTTAAAATCATATAACGAAAATCCAAACGATGCGATCATGGGGAGAAAATAAAAGGCTATGAATCCGATTATCCAAGGACTCAGAAACAGCAAGCCCCAACGGGCTTCTTTTTTCTCTATCCCAGAAAGTTTGGTGCGGATTTTGGGTCCCTTACGAACATTTGTAAAACTCTCTAACATGCCCATTTGTCACCTCCTGTGAAATTCAGCCTGGCTTCTTGGAAGCCAGGCTGAATTTATCAGATTACAAATTACTCGGCTGCATCAAAGATAGCCTGAAGATCGGCGATCAAGGTTGCAACTTCGGCGTCGACATCCAAATCTGGCGTATTAGAAAGTTTGTCCCAGAATTGGTTGTAGCGATCGGTAGTTTCCTGGAAGCTGGGCATCCAGCTCTCGTGATTGGGGTTGTCGGCATAGGCCATGCTGGCAACAACAACATCCCAGTTGATGTCAGTCTTGTCAGGGAAGTTGGTCTCGGTGTAAAGATCAAAGTAATCGCCCTGCAGTGAGAGGCGAGCAGGCATACCACCGTAGATAGTCAGCAGGTCGTTGGCGTTTTCAGCACTGAGCATGTATGTCAGTACTTCGAAAGCTGCTTCGGGGTTCTTGCTGCCTTTGAGGATACCGAAAGTATCAGCATGCATCTTGGATGTTACCTGGCCATTGTAGCTGGGGGTAGCTGCCAGATTCCAATCCCAGTCAACTTCACCCAAAGCCCAAGGAGCAACGTACCACATGTGCAGGTGCACCATAGCCAGGTTGCCCGAGGAGAAGGGTCCACCGGGTCCTTGCAGGAAGTCTGCACCACCGTAAGCACCATTGGGGATGAACCAACTGTTCCAATAGCCATCGTACTGCCATTTATAGGCTTCGACCCATTGCTCAGGAACCTGGGCGATGCCGGCATCATCCACAAAGGAACCAGCACCGAAGAAGGTGCCTAAACCGCGTGGGTCTGTCCACTGATTCATCCAGCCAAATTGGACGATGTTCTCGGTATCGAATTCTTCCATGGTGGCATCAATGCCGTTGGCGTCAACGGCGAGTTTCATGGCAAGTTCTTTCAGGGTGTCCATATTCCATTCGAGCTCTTCGCCATTCTCATCGACGTAGGGAGCACCGTACTCAGCCGGCGGATAAGGCAGACCAGCTTCATCGAAGAGGTCGGCGTTGTAGATTACGAAGGAGGGGAAGATTGCAAAGGGGATACCCAACTGCCCTTCTTCTTTCACCAGGTAGAACTTCACCAGCGCCTCATCGAAATCGCCTAAGTCATAGCTGTTCGCTTCAATCAGGGGTTGCAGGTCGAGCCAGGCACCCTTGAAGCTGTCACGACCGCGAATACCAACGGGGCCGACGATGTCAGGAGCGTTGCCAGCGGCAATCTGGGTGGCCAGGGTGTCATATGCAAGATCGTTGTCAACGATTTCCAGGACCAACTCGATCTCATCCTGGCTGGCGTTGAATTTCTCAACGAAGGCTTCTTGCGGTTCGAATGTACCTTCATCCGAGCCAGCGCCCAAACCAACAAACCAGCGTACCTGCACTTTTTCTGCAGGCTCTTCCGCTGCGGGTTCTTCTTCAACTACAGCTTCTTCAACTACAGCTTCTTCCGCTGCAGGTTCTTCAGCAACAGGCTCTTCGGCCGTGGGGCCGCAGGCAGCTAATGCCAAAGAAGCGATTACCAAAACGGTTAGTATTAACCAAAACTTTTTCATTTCTTCCTCCGTGATAGGATTTTTTAGTTTGATATTTAGTCAGTATTCTGTTTAGTATTTTGTTGGGTCAGCACCACCTCCTTTTATCACGTCATTATTGTCTAGGTAATGTATGAAAGCGCTCTCAACAAAAAGAAAAAAAATAGCGCGTTCATTAGATAAATCACGAAATCGCTCTATTATTCACTTCCACAAGATTGGCGAACAACTAATTCAGTCTCGAGGATCACTTGTCTGGGTGGCTCTTGGCCATGTTCAATAATGTCCATTAGAATTTCCATGGCCTTGATGCCAAATCGCTTTACTGGCTGGCGAACAGTTGTCAAGGGGGGAGTAGCTAATTGCGATGGTGGTAAATCGTCATACCCTACAATGGCAATATCACCAGGAACAGTTTTTTCTGCTTCTCGTAATGCCCTAAGCGCCCCAGTAGCCATCGTATCCGAAGCGACAAAAACAGCATCTATATTTTTACTCTTCAGCAATTGCTTTGCAGCATAATAACCACTTTCTTCAGAAAAATCACCTGACGCAAGCAGAGTTTCTTCTATTGGAATATTCCTATCTGACAACGCGAGGCGATATCCTTCCAGACGATCCCTGCCAACTGAGGTGTTTAATGGGCCAGTGATGGTTCCGATGTGTTTGTTGCCCGCGCGAATCAAATGAGCTACAGCGTTATACGACCCCTTGACATTGTCAACATCAATATAGCTGGCCTCGGGTAGATTTAGAGGCCGCGCAGCGACAACGAATGGTACATTTCCCTCGCTGATCTTAATTAAGATATCATCATCAATTCCTGTTGCTTGGACGATGATCCCGTCCACCAGTCCACCCCGTGTCAAACGAGGAATTAGCTTTCTTTCTAATTCCAATGTGTGAAAAATAAATAAGGAAAGCGTGTAATCGTTTTCGTTACACGCGTGAGCAATTCCCTCGGTCAGACGAGGAAAATAAGGATCTATAAAAAAGTCATGGATGCTGTTTGGAAAAACAAGGCCGATATTTCCTGTGCGCTGAGAGGCAAGTGAGCGGGCAGCGATATTGGGGTTATAGCCCAATTCGTCAATGACTGTTAAGACGCGTTGGCGAACTTTCTCGCTGACATGGGGGTAATTGTTCACTACGCGGGAAACTGTAGCCCTCGATACCCCCGCTTCTTCCGCCACATCGTCTAAAGTAACATTACGTTTCTTGAGATCAATCATATGTTCCACGCCAAATTGTAAGCGCTTTCAAAACAAGTATAAGAAATTCCTCCTTGTTTGTCAAGAAATGGTGAATAATAATGACTAAAGTCGCATTTCCATGTGACGAATATCATACAATACTAAGAGCGCTTTCATTTTTATGTCAATTTATAGTCAAATTCTCGCCCAAGGTTCATTATGGATTCAACCCAATTTCGAAAATACAATCGGATAAACTGAGAGTCGCCTTTCCTAACTTCCCGGTGCAAAGTTGGTGCAATTTCCCTGATACTGATTAGACAAATGCCACAATATGCACAGTTTAGACATCATATACAGCACAAATGAGACAAAACAGCACTGAAAATAAGCATGTTACAACCGGTGGATCAGCTCTTAATCAATCGGTTGCAGGTTCAAGTCCTGCCGGGGTCACCTAAGCGGACCCATCCCGAACCACTTCAGGTTGGTGTTGAGCAATTCTTAGAAATGCTTCGCTTTGACCAGCGGATCAAATTAGAAGAATTGCCCGATATCGGTAAGTGAGGTCGGGATGATTTCTTTTAATACCCCCAACACAACAGAAAAATCAAATATTGGGATTCTCATCAATCGATATGTACCTGTTCAGATTGCTGCGGAATTAACCGGCTACAACATTCAATATATACGGAGGATGTTGCGTTCCGATTCGCTGAAAGGGATCAAGATTGGTCAAGTATGGCTTATCGATATTGAATCCCTGTTCACGTATTTGGAATACGTTGATAGCACTACCGACCGCCGGTACGGCGTACCGTGCAAAAACCTCATCCAAAGTATTTTACTCTAGAAAAACGGTTATAT
>CAYQQX010000054.1:0-25572 GCA_964419495.1 uncultured Anaerolineales bacterium | reverse complement strand
CCGTAGAAGATACTAGATTTCTGAAGAGTTAATAGTGGTAATAAATGATCCATTCCAACATAAAATCGTTTTTCGGTGTTGAAAAAAATTTGTTTTGGTATATCGTTCATTTCTCCACCAATAAACATGTCTGATCCAAATCCTAAAAAATCACCTCTGTAAATTGCTGTTGTAGCTTCAAAAAACAAGCTCTCGGGTGATTCGTTCAAAAGCCCTATATGATCAAATGCCCTTGTTCCCGCATAATGCCTTAGGTTCTTTGCTCGAAGTAATTTAAACAGATCCTCTGCAAATAATCGTGTTTCATTCGACAGCAAATGATTGCTTTCGAGAATTTTGTCTAGGAGCAGAGTCACTTCCTGCCAACTTGTCCAATGGCATAAACCTTGAAAATCTTCAGGAACTATATCAAATAAATCCTGTCGATAGAATGAATCTGCGGTGATTGTGACTAAGATGAATTCTAACCCCAAATTTTTGGCTTCAAACCTTCCGCCATTAATTTCACGTAGAAGTTGGTGTTCAATTTGATCGTTTCCCAACCCAAATCCAGATAGGTATTTTGCCTCTATGAGTATGTAATATTCCCCAATAATTATCACTAAATCGGGTTCTGTATTGTCATCGAATCTAGGCCAAAAAATAAATTCTGCATGACGAGCATCGTCCTGAGTGATCTTCAGCCCCAAAGAAAGAATAAATCTGTACAGGAATATTTCCCTATGAGCATACTTAAAAAATGAAAAAACATTGGAAGTTAGAATATCTTCCCTGTTTTCATTTCGTTGGGATAACTTTCCGTGAATTTCTGCTAGATACATACTCTAGATATTAAATAAGTTGTTCTCCCATAAAGCAATCACAACGTCCATTTGTTGGTTGTGTGTTTTCTTTCCTTCAATCACAATCTGCCAAAGGGTTTTTGGATCATTTTCAAGTGCAGGGTTTTCTCTTAGGATTTCAACCCCCTTTATTGCATAAATCTTATTCTTTTTTGATTTTGTGTAATTCCCCCCTCTCACCCCTCTTATCAGGCCTTCTTCGCAAAGACCTAAGAATGCGCCTCTGGGACATCCTTTTTCTCGCGCGGTAATGCTATTAGGAAATACCATTTGGGTCGCTCTCCGCCAAGCGTCAACTGGATTTGATGATAACCCCTCTGATAGGTATTTGACTGCTTGTACAGCAGCCTTTCCATATTTCGCCATCAACTTTTCCCCTTTCACTACTTAAACTAAGTCGCTATTATTCAAATTATAGCATTGAATGAATAGTAATTTTACTTTTCTAGGTTGCCTTAACCATTCATGTCCCCCTGCCCCTAGCCATTGGGCGGGGGAAAATCAAAATCGATGAAATCCCATTTTCTCAAAATATATCGAAGCTGATGCCGTCCCCGAACTTTGAATTTTCGGAGTATTACCTTCATGTGAGTCTTGACTGTTTCCAGTGAGATATCCAGCTTTTCAGCAATTTCAGCATTCGTATTCCCCAAACATGCCAACGCAGCCACTTCTTGCTGGCGCTCCGAAAGACTCTCCCAATTTTGGATGTTACTATTTGTTGATTGATATTGTTTGATGATTTCTTTTCCCAACATTTCCATAGCTAAATCTTCCATGTTAATGCCTCGCTCATATGCCAACTCATTAAGCATGGCCATCAGATCTCCCCTTGCATGCAGCAATAGATTGGGGGAAGATTTTCTTCGAGAATTGAAGAGTCTGTCATAAATGAAGTCAAAGCCAGAAGTCATGACCCAATAATACCGTAAAATAGAATATTTGTTCTGGCACTATGGTACTGGTAAGAAGACTGGTAAATTTCTAATAAAAGTATTACACACAATACTTCGTTATGTGCTAAACTTCACCGCTTGTTAAACAGAAAGTTCTGATAAGAGTTAAAACCTTGATTTGGAACCCATGCGTAACGTGTAAATTTTAGAAGAAAGGAGTTTCAAATCATGTCTAAAGAACAAGGTACAGTTAAATGGTTCAATGGTGGTAAAGGCTACGGCTTTATCGAGCGCGATGCAGGTGGAGATATTTTCGTTCACTTCAACGCTATCGTTGCTGAAGGTTTCAAAACCCTCGATGAAGGTCAGCGAGTTGAATTCACCGTTGAGCAGGGTCAAAAAGGCCCCAATGCTCAGAACGTTGTAGCTCTCTAATTCAACGGATTGAAGTTAATCAAAGACAGGGCACTAAATAATTAGCTGCCCTGTCTTTTAAAATTACTAGAAGTCTAGAAAATGTGCGTAGGGGAGATTCATGAATGTACTAGTACTGTGCAAATGCCAATTGCTACAAACCGTGATCAATTAGATATTCTTATCGAAGAACTTGAGCTAAAACGAAAAATGATAAAGCCCAAACATAAATAGAATTTGTTTGACGTGGAATTCAGGTTTATGCTTCCAATAAACCAAGATCAATTAACTAGTAGATTGTTATCACCTATAAGGAGCAATTAGATGGACATCGTATTCTATGTAGTATTACTCGTATTATTTATCTTCGTTTCAGGCATAAAGATTCTTCGGCCTGTAGAAGTGGGAATAGTCGAATTTCTAGGCCGGTATTCAAAAACTGCCGGTGCTGGTTTTAACTGGATTATCCCTTTCCTCTCAAAAATGTATCGCATAAACATAACAGAGCGCCGAGTGGATATTGATCCACAATCAATTATTACAAAGGACAAATTAAATGCTGTAGTTGATGGTGTGGTCTATTACAGGGTTGAAGAAGCCAAAAAAGCAATTTATAACGTGAACAATTTTGCATCCTCAGTGCCGTCTTTGGCAAAAACAACTCTCAGAGCCGTGATCGGCAAAATGACCCTCACAGAAGCAAATGAAAATAGAGACCAGATTAATGAAGAAGTTGAAAAAATATTATCCAAAGAAGTTTCCAAATGGGGAATTGATGTTGTCCGGGTTGAGCTGCAGCGTATCGAACCACCGGATGATGTTCAAGACGCTATGAACCAGGTTGTTAAAGCTGAAAATGAAAAAATAGCTGCCCTTGACCTGGCAACAGCGATTGAAACCCAGGCTGATGGAGAAAGGCGAGCTGAAATTAAAAAAGCAGAAGGGATCGCCGCGGCGATTCGATTAAAAGCAGATGCAGATGGAGATGCCATCAAGACTGTTAACGTTGCCGCTGAAGAATATTTTATCGGCAATGCACAGCTGCTCAAAAAACTGGAGACAGTCGCTGAAGCTTTAAAAGATAATACTAAGATCATTGTTCCCGCTGGTAGTGATTTAGTTAATGTAATTAATGATCTGGCAGGGACTACAGTTCCCGTCATCAAAAAATAAAAGACAGGAAATAAAATCCTAAGAATTTCGAGTCCCCCTGTTGGGGGACTTTTATTTATTAATAAGCCCATTTCCCATATTGCTCTCCGTTCTTGAAAGCCCCTTCAAGGGGCAGAAAATGTATAGGAATCGTGCTTTTTCTCGCAATAATTCAAAATATATGAGATGGGCAATTATTGCCGCAGCTTCGAATCAGTAGGGTGAGATAGAGTCGTCTATCCAGTTTGATAAGTGGTGCTTAAGTGGTGCAATTTGAGTAGACTTTATTGTAAACAATAGATTTTTTGGACATTTTTACCCCCATATATACCGGTCTGTAGACATAATAGACTGTATATACGGGATAGATTCGTCCAGCCCCAACTTAAAATCCCTCGGTAGTAATACCGTGTGGGTTCGACCCCCACCCGCCCTACTCGAGAGAAGAGCCTGGCTATACGCGGGCTCTTTTTTGTACTTATTGTGGGTACATTAAACCATTGACCAACCTCTGACCTGCGAGTTTAATATGTTTATCAACCAATAGTACACCTCACTGTTTTTGTAAATTCATCCCTCAATTACCAACGTTAGAATAATCTTTTGGTAAAATTCTGCGATCAAGGCATTTTTAAATCGAGTATTGATGAATAAAATTTTTTGGAGAGAAGATGGACAATAAAGTTAAAATAAGAGAAAATTTGAGCCAGCTCACTAGAATTGGATCTGAATGGGGCGGTCTTCATTTGGATATGAGTTTAATTCCTGATAAAAGTCTTATCGTTTCGGCAGGACTTGCAGACGACATAAGCTTTGATCTCGAGCTTATCAAGGAAAAAGAATGCTATGTTATTGGCATTGATCCTACCCAGTTATCCGCAAATACGATAACTAAATTTCATCGCACAAATCGCTCACAAAAAAATCATTTTCAACTCTTAAGAAAAGCTGTACATGGAAAAAGCGGTTTGGAAATTTCATTAGGAGGACCAGCGAATACTTTTTTAAGTCCAATTGGTGAAAAAGCGACGACAATCTCATTGGATGATTTAATACTCATGTATGCGGGAGCCTCCGTAATAAAACTGGATATTGAGGGTGCGGAATTTCCTGCAATTGAATGCCTGGATGTTAAAATTCGAGTGCCGCAATTAGCGATTGGATTTCATGTCTGGCTGAATTCTGAATCTGATCTTTGCCCTAATGAAGGGGTTCCACCGCATATATATACATCCAATGATGTACATGAGGCCATCCAGAAAATTAAGGGGATGGGGTATAAACTAGTTTTCGAATATAGAGAACATGATGAAAGAATCGGTCAAGAAACCCTCTTCGTGAGAGAAGATTTAGCACCAAATTACCATGATATCGAGTTATGAGGGCTTCAATCTAACTAAGTCTAGGCCGTGTTGACAATTGGCGACTGCTCTCTTGAAGTGATATTCATCCAATTGGCATTATTTGCCTGTAGACATATGAAATGTCAACATTATCTAGTTTGAATGAGGCGAACTAAATAGTTTCTAGCTACCCCACAACTTCATTTTTTGGACGCGGATGAACGCTGATTTGCGCTGATAGGAGAGCATCATTAGAGAAAACCACAAAAAAATTCTGAGAGATATCAATATAAACCAACATATCGCAATTCGCAGAATCATCACCTGGGGCATCATTGCTCTGTACACTTTTTTTCTCCCCTCGGCCATCCTGGTATATCGAAAATTAGAAAGCGCCATCGGGCAAGCAGCCACTGGAAAGATCCCCCTCTACGGAGTCATTATCTTAGGGATTGGTTACACTATGTATGGCTTCTTCAAAAACAGGAATTTCACACATCTGCTCTATTTGATCCCCTGTGTGATCATTGCCTACATCATTATCCGCTACGAACCCAACCCCAATAAGCACATCCATATCCCCGAGTACGTGCTCATGGCCTGGCTGCTGTATTTTGCCCTGGACAAAGACTATCATGGCAAAGGGATGTTTCTTCTCATATTCGTTTGCGGATCAATGCTAGGTGTTGTGGACGAACTCGAACAAGGCCTGCATCCCAAGCGATTTTACGGTTGGAGCGACATGGCCGTAAACAGCTCATCGATGGTGATTGGGATATTTACAATTTTGGGATTAATAAAGAGGGATAGTGGCAATTGGGATTGGACGAAACTTTGGAAGCAGTATCGGGCTCCCTTTGGGTTGATCCTGTTTGGGATCGTCGGCGCTGTATTTATGTGCATCCAGCTCTTTGATGTTCAAGCCCAGGAGGCTCTCTGGGGTGTGTATCCTATTTGGATCCTGGTTTGGAATTACCTTTTCCTTCTCGCCACTTTAGCCATAGTGGCTTTAGAAATCAGAAACCACAAATCGACACAACATTCTACAAACAAGAGCGAAAAAGCCTTACGTCGAACCGCACAACTTTGGGCATATCTACCCGTTGGGATTCTCTTTTTTATGCACGCTCTGGTAGTTTATGTTAGCCTTTCGGGGGCCAGTTTTAGGTAAAGCCTGTAATTCTTGTAACTGTTAGATTAAAGAAAAATGCCCTTCGCGGAGTGAGGGGGGCACCCTGGGAAGAGCATGAGTAATTATGCCAGGAAATTTATTTAATTGCAAGAGCAAATTGTTAAAATAACATATTTCTTACAAATTACTTATATTCTTGCTGGTGGAAGTGGTGTTTTTCGTGGTGTTCACTATTCGGGGTAGAAAAACGTCTCACTGTCATTCCGAGTGAAGCGAGGAATCCCGAGAATCTGGCTTTGCTCGCTATTAGCTTGGTCTCAGGGATTCTTCACTCCGCTTGCTCTGCACGCCTACGGCGACGCTGCGTTCAGAATGACAATTTTTTGCGTTGGAATTTGTAAAGCACCAGCATTTTCACCACTCCCTGCTGGTGATGCAGCATTTGTTATATGATTGGCGTGCGGATGAGTTTATTGTTGACTATCTAACCGAACGCCCCGAAAATTTTGGCTGCGACTGGGCCTGGGATGACATCCATAAAATTTTGATGATTTTCATGACAGGAGGCAGCTTCAAAAATTGGATGAAGGATGAAAATCAATTCATTACTTGCTGCACTGATGGAATCAAACCCGTCGTCTTCAAAATTGAAAGAATTTAAAAGTGTTGAATTTTCACCTGCTTACCTGACACTTTGACAGAAAATCATTTTTGTACACGGATTCACACTGATTTTCACCGATTTTTTACTGATTTTTCTATATTTTCCGTGCTTTTCCGTGTCCGTCCGTGTACAAAACCTAAACTGTCAGGTAGCTAGATGTTCACGAATTTGATCAAGTACGCACCCAATGAAGTACTGATTCTTTGCAGGAGATAAACGCTAAATGTCAACACGGCCCAACCCCGAACAGGAATTTCACTATGAAATCCCGGATATCTGACTTTACTTGCTAATCTTTTGGTTTCAGGGATTCCCTTCGACAAGCTCAGGGCATGCTTCACTTCGCGGAGTTTATCCTGAACTCGTTGAAGGGCTGCGTTCAGAATGACAATTGATTGGGAAACAAAATTGATATAAATAAAAAAAACCGGCACCCGATGTTAATCAAGTGCCGGTCGGGACGTCCTCTCAACTTCTTATTGCAATGGAGCAAATACCAATTCGGCGAACTCCAAAATATAATCCAATACATTGGGATCATAGAGAGGGTCTGGATCGATCATCAATGTGCCGTGGGCGCTGGTACCGACATAGACGATCATGTCGTAGAGAAATTCTTCAGCATTCCTACAGGTTCCGGCGGAGTAGTCGCCATCTCCAGACATGCAGGTTACAGGAACCGAGGGATCGGCTTCCAAATTGTTCTGGGTATCGGTTGTGTAGTTGTTATCAATGTAGCTCCCTGGTGATAGGGAGATGGCACCCACACAACTGCGATTGCCTAATTCATTAAAATAGAAGCAGGCCCAGTCGGCGACATCGGCACCAATGCTCGAACCAATATTCAGTATCCAGGGCAGGATGCCAACGAATTGAGCATTCTTAGCGACCTTGCCAGCGTTCAGGGAAGCTGTAACGGGGGTCATTTCAGAGGCGACCTGCATTGCCGCCACGCCATCCCTGCCCCAATTGAGCGGTGTGCCCAACCCAGCCGCGCTCTCACCGAAATCTCTGAAGTCGAAGGTGAAAACAGCATAAGAGGTCTCTTCACTAACGGGAGGGAACCAGGAAGGATCCCAGTGCGGCAGCTGTCCTGGTGGTTCTGGGCAGCCAGGCATCTCAGCAGGATTCTCATCCAGGCGGTTTTGCAGCCAGGGAGCAATCCGGCACCAATCTCTTTGATCACCACCGGCCCAGTGCATCAGCACAATCAGCGGGGCATCGGCATACTTCGAGGCGTAGTAGTATCCCACCAGATTCTTCCCATCCTCTGCCTGGAATTCCACTCGCTGGGGGTCAGCAGGCAAATCAGAGTACTGCACCTCTGGTGTGGGAGTCTCTGTTGGAAACGGCGTTTCTGTGGGGGGTGCGGGGGTTGGGGTGGGCTCTGGTGTGTCGGTCGGTGGAGGGGGATCAGTTGGCTCGGGCTCTGCTGGTTCTTCCACGGGTTCAGCCGGCGCTTCTTCGACGGCCGGTTCTTCCGGCTCGGGTGGTGCTGGCCCTGGTCCACAGGCAGCTAAAAGCAACCCAAAGACAAGTACCAGACTCATCAGTACCAAAATTTTTTTCTGCTTTCTCATAACTTCCTCCTTTGATGATATGAGATATTTGGTTTTGATCAGTTATTATCGATTATTTCTACCAAAACCGCCTGTACTGCTGTCCGCCACCAATAAATATCACGCGCTTGATCATAACCTTTGCAGGTGATCAGTGTGACCCAATCATGATCTTTGTGCGCTAAGATCTGCTCGTTATTTGGGTCTAGCCATTCATGGATTTCCCGTATCTTGTAAACATAATCTTGCCCCCAGGGGCTGATGATGATTTCATCATCAAAGGAAAGCTGCTCCAGGTTGGCAAAGGGACCCGGGCTGCCATCCGCGTTATAGACATGTCCAGAAATGACAGTATTGCCCTGCCAGGTTGGAAAAGCCGAACCCTCTAAATATCCAACCTGTTCGGATTCTAACCAATCAACATCCCAGCTATTCCCCACTTTGGGGACACCAACGATCTCAGTCTGCTCATCAAGCGATGGAATGAACAGCTGCATTTGGTCCAAAGACTGATAATCTCGTTCGAGTAATCCTCCACTGCGACTAGAGATCACATCAGGAGCAAAACCAGTAGTCGGCAAGGATCCCAACGAAATCTGCCACAACTCAACACCGTGTTTACCATCATTGGCCGTAAAATAGATCGTCCATCCCATGCGGTATGCGCCAGATAACGTACCGGTAAACTCATCCAATGTGTACTCGGGAATAGACCCTAGACTGCCGGGGCGAATATCTTTCAGCAAGTGTGCTTGCGTGTACGGGAATTCGGTGGCCCATACTTCCTCGCCGTGCTCATCATCTTCTGCTGTGAAGAATAAGGTCGTTCCCATGCGCTCCAAGGTTTTGGGATCTGAATCATAGGGATCTTTCGATCGATCTGCCCCCGGATAAATATCAGCTATTTGTGAAGCATAGGTATATGGCGGCTCTGTCTTCCAAAGCTCTACGCCCGTATCGCCATCGTCAGCGCTGAAGAACATCACCCAGCCAACATCACCTATAGCGGCAGGATTTGAGCTCTCAGGGTCACCGTCATCATCGACGTTGGGGTTGATATCATCCAACATATAGGCGCCTAGCTGGGGATCGTAGCGCCACAATTCAACCCCAAATTCATCAGTCTCGGCAGGGAAAAACACCATCGAACGCGCCAAGCGATTGGACCAGCCCGGGTTGGAATCATCATCCCCTTTATTGATATCGGAGGCTAAGGATGTGGTTGCTTCGGTTCCATAACTGCGCCAAAGCTCTTGACCATGAACCCAGTCATCGGCTGAAAAGACAAACATATTCCCTAATAGATTAAAACTGGATGGAGACGAGCTTCTGGGACCCGCCAGAATGTCTTTTACGAGATAGGTTCCGGCAGCGGTGCCATCGCTGCGCCAGAGTTCTTCGCCATGCTGCTCGTCCTTGGCAGTGAAGTACAGAGTCGATCCATAGGCAAATAAATAACGTGGATTGGAATCATCGCTGGTAGGCCAGATATTCTTCACCAGCCATGAGCGTCCATTTCGGACGTCATAGGCATAAAGCTCCCTACCAACCGCCGCATTCATATCCGCGCTGTAAAACAAAATCGACCCCATAAAAGCCAGCCATTTAGGATCAGTACCAGCGGGGGCACCAGGAGCATCCCAATATTCATGCACATCGACAGCTTCGGCTATTCCCGACCCAGTATTGTAACGCCACAGCTGTCTCCCCAAAGTGGCATTAGACGCCGCAAAGTAGATACTGTTGCCATAAACCGTCAGCCATTCTGGCGTGGAACTGACCGATCCAGGGTTGACATCAGCAGCCAATGTTGCTTCACCAGAAAGTGGCGAGTATTTCCATAATTCGATGCCATGCTGATGGTCATCAGCTTGGAAATATAGATTCCCATTGACTTCCACAATCCAGGATGGATTAGAGTCATTGCCCCCTTTGGCAATATCGGTCACGCGCTCAACATCACGCGCTCAACATAATAAGGGAGGGCATAATCATCTGCGAAAGACAGAGTTGTAGATTGACCCCCAAAACCCAATACAAGAGAGATTAATATGGCGATTATAGATACACGTTGAAAACCAAGACGATTTCTCAAAGTCTACCTCCAAGACTTCTCACTTTGCGATTTCTAGCACAATTGTATCAAATAATTAGATTTAGAGGGCAATTACTTACCCACAAATATCGACTGAGAGGATCAAGACCCCAGGAATCTTCGATATCGCCAATGTTTTCATCCAGATAATTTGAATATTCCTTTATTATTTCCGAAATATACGCCTCGTCTAGTATCCAATCCAGCAAAATAATTTCCGCTGGAATTCTCAAGCTCATTAGACCAACTGCGGAATTTGACCTGGAAACCACCCGTTTCACCAGATACAAAACGGGCGTCGAATTCCATGACAAAGTCACCGTACTGGGTTTGCGTGAATAGCCCAGGCCACACGCAGTTATTTCCACTGGATGTCCCGTTATCTAATATAAAATAATCACTCTCTCCATAGCCAATTTGGCCTTCCTCACCTGATTCATCTTTCCAACCGCTGGTTGGATCGCTGAAATCATCCTCGTAATCAGGTTTTTGTCCTGCCGATGCTGCAATAATAGATTCGGGAAAAGTAAATTCCTCCTCGACAAAGGCCGAATCGTCTTGCGTTGATTCGGTCGAGTCAGCTTGTTCGCCCACATTCCAGATCCACACATCTCCGTTGACATCCCCGGCTGCCAGGAAGCTGCCATCAGGCGACCAGGCTAATGTGTAGATATCAATTCCAGGAACCAATTTTACTACTGAAGTTAGATAATGGTGCCTATCCAAAGGGTATATCCCGGTCCAAATACGCAGCGTGCCGTCTTCGCCAACAGATGCAATATATTCTCCATCAGGAGAAAACTCGAGTTGATAGATTAAGCCTGTATGTCCTGGGCCCGAAGCTATTGAGTCTTGTTTAGATTCTCTACGTACTGAAAGTTCAGCTGCAAGATCAACAGTACCATCATCTTGATTACTTTGACTAGTAAAACCACAAACTACGAAATCCCCATCATCCGAAAGATCTGCGGCCTGACAATGGCCTTCTGATTCATCAGCATTATTTTCGAATACCGTCAACCCAACATTTTCTCGCAGTACCATAGCCTTGGAACCATCAAAAGACCAACTAATCTTTTCTGCAAATTCAGACATGACGGCCGGCAAGGGGCGGTCAGCATTTTCATCTCCCGAATAATTCCACGAGCGCACAAAGCCCTCGTCCATGGCTGCAGCCAAGAAGCGTCCGTCGCCAGACCATTCCACATCAACCACGATCCCGGAACCGGCAATCAGTTCTTCGCGATCAACCTGATCCGCGTACCCATAACGCAGCACAAACCCATTGCCCGTGCCCATGCTCAGGGTGTCAGAACCGGGCTGCCAATCTAGAGAATAAATATTTCTCCGCATATCGATACTGCTCAATTTTCCTTGATCAAGAGATTCCAGGAAGTAGACTTCACTGTTCCCGCTGGCTATGGCCAGGACGCCATCTTCTGACCAATCCAGGCTGGTGATGGCATTTTCAGAAACCTTTTCTTGGAGCACCAAACGATCGTCGCGGGCTGCGGCTGTGGCCTCGGCACGCGCCCTCTGGGTGGCGATGTGATCAATTGTGGGCGTGGGCGGCTCGGGGGTGGCGGTCAGCGTGGATGTGGGTATCGGAGTCCCAGTTGGCGGAACTATGGTGGCCGTGGGTGTGGCAGAGGCACGCAATCCCAAAGCGCCGATCACAGCTTCTCCACGCCCGCCTGTCAGCGCAAACACGCCTAAGGCGACAAGTACCACGGACGCTAATATTCCCAACACCATAGGTAGACGGGATCGCCTTTTAGTCGGCTCTTCTGTTGGCTGCTGCGGCGTTTCTGCTTTAGACTTTTCCTCAACGACTGGACGTCTCAGATTTCTAAGCGCCGCTTCCATGGCCTGAGCCATCTCCTCAGCATTCAGGAAGCGGTCTTCAGGTTCTTTGGCCGTAGCTTTGAGAATAATCCCTTCCAACTCTTCTGGGATGTCTGGGTTGACCTGCCGAGGCGGTGGCATCGGGGCGGTCATGTGCTTGATCACCACCGCCATGGGTGTATCGGCTCGGAATGGCACGTCGCCTGTCAAAAGCTCATACAACACGATGCCCATGGAGTAGATGTCCGTTCGCTGGTCAACATCGGTTCCCTGGCCTTGTTCTGGCGACATGTACATCGGCGTGCCCACACCAACACCCGTGCCGGTCAACTGTACCGAAGCTTCTGCCATTTGCGCCAATCCAAAATCCGCCAACATGGGCCAGCTACCCTCGGTGAGCAGGATATTGCTGGGCTTAACATCCCGGTGCACTATTCCCCGCTGGTGTGCGTAACCCAATGCCCGCACCACTGGCAGGAGAAGCTCCAAGGCACTTTCCGGTTCTAATACATTCCCCCGGCTGCGCTTCAATGTACCACCCTCGATATACTGCATCACAATATAAGTGATATTGCCGTGCTCTCCATAAGTGTGGATGGGGACGATATTGGGGTGACTGAGCTGGGCAACAGCTTTGGCTTCACGCTGAAAGCGGCGCATGAAACTTGGGTCACGGGCAAAGAACTGCGGCAGCACTTTCACCGCCACATAACGTCCCAAAGCGGCTTCATACGCCTTGTAAACTGTGGCCATGCCGCCCTGGCCCAAGCGCTCTACTAAACGATAACTCCCCAAGGTTTGCCCCACCAAAGAGTCTTCCATGCCAATGATGGTCTCTTCCCCTCCTGCTTCAATACCTTGACGCGCCTGTTCGACGTAATCCAGAAATTCATAGGCGCTTTGCACGCGTCGGGCTGGATCAGCATTCAGGCATTTGGCCACCAATTCATCCAATTCGGGTGGAATGCCAGGGAGCATCCGCCCTGGCCAAGAATCTTTATCATCGGCGGCCATTTCGCCAGTCAGAAGCTGATACAGAACCACTCCCAGGGCATAAAAATCGGATTGCACAGAAATTCGTCCGCCGGCAATGATTTCGGGGGCGTGATAGGGCATGGGGGAGAGTTTTCCAGCAGACAACAGCTCCGGCAACCCAACTCCGTGTGCAATTCCGATACCATTGACTTTGATCGAGCCTTTGGATGTAAGCAACACATTATCGGAATTGAGCCACCCATGCGCCAACTCCACTTCTTGAAGGGCCTGAAAATATTCTCCAATTTGATGCGAAAGGTCCAAGACAAGATTTACAGGCAGGCCTTTGCTATCTTCCAGTATCTCTGAAAGTGACTGGCTCTCAGAAAATTGATATACAGCCTGGATTTGACCTTCGTGTTCCCCATATTCGATGAATGCAGCGCCATAAGGCGTATCCAACCTTGCTATGGAATCTGCAATCAACTCGAACTGAGTCTGAAACTCCGGCACAGGGATGAGTTCCCGATCAATTTCGAGAATCCCCACTACCTGGTCGGTTTTTGTGTCTCTCCCCTGGTATGATGACCCAAAACTTTGCTTTTGCTTTTTCCCCACTAGGGTGTATTTTTTCGATAAGTTCAATGAAGATGTCATGTATTCCTCTCTTATTCAGAAGTCAGCTGAGGTTTTGAAGTCAATTCGAGAATCAACTGCATTTGGTCAGGATTATCTGGATAGGGGAAGGAGACAAAGCTGCCCTCCACGATTACTTTTGCGCCGACGACAAAGGCTTCGGGAGATTCGTCGAACCAGGCTGCCTGTTCTGGGTACCTTCCGCTGTCCACCGATATTCCCAGATTGCAGCCATCACCCATCAGTTCCGCAAACCACACATTGGGCACGTTGTCATCGACAAAGGCAATCGTCCCCGCCACTGTAGCAGTATTCCCTACATCATCCAACGTGAAATCACATGGAGAACTGGCACTACTGCTATCTCATGAATCAGGCAACCCATCAAAACCCTGACTCAAGTGAATCAAAATCGTTTCTGTTGTGCCTTCCACGACATCCAGCCAGCCATCGCCATTCATATCCACCAAAACCGCGTCCATACTCAGCGTCAAATTTGCTGGATGTGAGATGGCCGCGAAATTGCCACTGCCATCATTCAGATAAAATTCGTTAGGTTGTGGTTGGGGATCATCGACATTATCGAATAGATAGCCATTAACCACGTAAGCATCCAGGTCGCCGTCGTTGTCGAGGTCTCCCAGCGCGACCCCACGACTGGTATGCTGACCCAATTGTTGACCGGTGTCTACAAATGCACCTGATCCATTATTCATCCAGACGGTATTAGGCTGGTCTTCCAGGTTGGCAACAAAGGCGTCAAGATCACCATCGCCATCCAGATCACCCAGGACCACTTCCTGACTTGGTGAATCCCCCAATTTCTGACCACTATCGGAGAAAACGCCATTCCCCTGGTTTAGAAAAACAGCGTTCACCCTACCTATGTAGTTGGCGATGAAGGCATCCAGATCGCCATCGCCATCCAGATCCCCAAGCGCAACACCAACACTATCCCCGCCGGGGTAGGTTGTCTCGGATACCGTAAACCCGCCCATTCCATCGTTGAACCAGACGAAATTATCATCGCCGACAGCCAGCCAGATATCCAGGTCTCCGTCGCCATCAAGATCACCAGAATCTGAGCCAAACCCTTGGCTTACACCAAATTCTGATTCCAAGTTATCAGCATGTTCGAAGTTACCGTTTCCATCATTTGCCACAATGTAACTTGGCCCCTGCCAATTAGTAATGAATAGGTCGGAAGTTCCATTCCCATCATAGTCGCCCATGAAAATACTATGGTGATCATCGGTTGTGGTCCCCTCAAAACCTTTGAGAAACAGGTTATCTCCGGTGTTGTTCCAGACCACGTTTGCCTGTCCCGAATTCGCCGCAGCGATATCGAAATCACCATCGGCATCAACATCCCCCACCGCCAAACTGCGCGTGTACTGGTCGCCTATACGCAAGCCACTATCGACGAAAAATTCAATTTCGCTTGCATCGGTCAATTCTTGTAATGAGAAATTATCAAAATATGTAATCGCCTGCGAATCTTGCGCCCAAAAGGCGAATTTACCCGAGTCAATTAGTTCGCCATCGTCAACGACATCAAGCATCAATTGATCTTCAACCAAGACCCGGATATGGTTTCCCACCATACGCACTTGCAGATGATGCCATTCTCCAGGGTTCAGCGCTTCGGGGTATGTGAAATTGTAATTCGTTGCCTCTCCGCTGCAGGGGGTTTTGATCAATCCACCCCCTTCGTCAAACAACTCTAATAAATAGCCAGAACAATCACCTGATCGGAAACCGAAGAGTGCTCCGTAGTAACCTTGTGAATCTGCTTTTTTTAAGTTGAAATCAATATCAAACTGGAAATTTGACACAACATAGTCCTCGTCCCCAAACCGCATCGATCCAGTTCCGATTATGGCTCTCTCATTATCCCCATCTTCAATACGCCAATTTTCCAGATTACCTTTATGCCAGATTTCGTCAAAGGTATCACCGTCAAAACCATCCTGATAGATCTTCGTTGCGATAACAGCTTCGCTCCCCTGAGAAGCAGAATCGCCATCGGGAACAGATGCATCAGTTTCAGCAGGAACACCACAAACGACGATATCGTCATACCAGATATTGTCCTGGTCAGTGTTCTCGATACCAACAATGCCAGCACCTAGCGGGTCATCGTCTTGATAATCCACAACCAATTGATCGTCAACAAATACCTGTATTTGGTTACCTATTACCGTGATGCGCAAATCATGCCATTCCGTATCCTCCAGATTGGCATCAAATTGGGCTAGGACCAAATCATTGGGATCTTTCATTAACGCAGTCGAGCTAAGATAATAACGCCCTTCTTCACCCACCCTAAAGTTGATATGGTAGGGCGCTGACCCCATCGACCCCTTTCGATAGCGCAAGCTCATTGTAAGGTCTTCCTGATTGATTTGTGGATAGGTAGCCCAATTATGTCCCGAGCCAGCCAGAACATGATTTTCCTTCTCGTCTGTGACAATGGACCATGGGTCAGTGGGGTTGCCATTCGAGTCTGAAAACTCCCAATTCCAGGCGCTGCCATCTTCGAAATTCTCATAGAGCAATAGTGTTTCTCCAGGACTGCACAACTCATCCGTTGACACCGTTTCCTGGATACCGACCTCTCCCGGAATAACTTCATAAACCTTGAGATTATCAAATAGAATCTGACTGTTACCCATGGTTTCGATCCACAGATCACCACCGCTCAATGGATCTTCATCGATATAATCGATAAGATGTTGGTCGTCAATGTAAACCTGCATCCTGCTACCGACAAAAACCATCCGCAAGGTGTACCAAACGCCTACTTCGAGACCGATGCCATTGGTGCCCACCGTTTCATCTGCTCCCCCTGAGCAATCTGAGCGAATTATTTGGGTGCCAGTCAGTGTTAACTGCACCGAATATGCCTGCAGCGCTTGAACAGTTGGCGGGCAGTCCGTCAGACGGCCGCGTATCCAGAAATAATACTCACCAAATTGATCAGGCTGATCAAAACGAAAATCAATCTCAACAGCATAATTCTCCCAATTGGTGTCGCGAATTTCGGCAGAATTCATCTCTCCAGATCTCGTGGGTGACGTAGTGCGCATGAAAGTACGGCCTGCGGACTTTTCAACTCCCCATGGAACCAGGTATTCAGATGCGGTGAACTGCCAGCGGGATGAGATGCCGTCATCGAAGTCATCCTGGAATATTACCGATCCCAAGGTGCCTTCGGTGATGTTAGCGGAACTTTCTTCCTCCCCGCCACCAATGGTCGGTAGGTTGTAAGTCGTGCCAGGGCACCAGGGTGGGATCGGCCAGGGGCCTTCTGGCGGGCAAATATCAAAGACCCACATCAAAATTAGGCCGATAAGCAGCACGCCAATCACGCCTCCCAAATAGATGCCCGCTTTCTTAATCGTTTTGGCAAGAGGAGTTGGATCCGCATCCCGAACAAGAACGGCAGGCTCCTTCAGAGCTGGTGCGGTGACTTCGGCTTGATCTACATCCTGGGCAGGTGCTAACAACGAATTCTGCACCTTCTCCAAAGCCTCGATCATCTCCTCGGCGGTTTGGAAGCGGTCATCGGATGATTTAGCTGTAGCCTTCAAAATAACCAGTTCTAAGGCCTCAGGGATATCCGGGTTGGCTTCGCGCGGCATAGGCAAGGGCGCGGTCATGTGCTTGATCACCACCGCCATGGGGGTATCGGCCCGGAAAGGCACATCGCCAGTAAGCATCTCATAGAGCATGATGCCCGTGGAGTAGATATCGGTGCGGTGGTCTACACCCGTCCCCTGGCCTTGCTCCGGGGACATATACATGGGCGTTCCCACACCAACACCGGTGCCGGTTAATTGCTGCGAAGCTTCGGCCATCTTGGCCAGGCCAAAGTCAGCCAACACGGGCCAGTCATCTTCGCCCAAGAGCACATTGCTGGGCTTGATATCACGATGGACAATACCCCGCCCATGGGCATATGCCAGGGCGCGCACTATCGGCAGCGCCAGTCGAATAGCATCGGTTGGCTCGTACACATGCCCGCGACCTTGCTTCAATGTCCCCCCTGGCACATACTGCATAGCAATATAAGTGATTTCACCCTCTTCGCCAAAACTGTAAATCGGCATGATGCTGGGGTGGTTGAGCTGCGCAACAGCCTTGGCTTCGCGCCGAAAACGGTTCATAAAGTTCGGGTCACGTGCAAAGAACTGCGGCAAAACTTTGATAGCTACATAGCGGTCCAGGGCTGGCTCGTAGGCCTTATAAACTGTGGCCATGCCGCCCTGTCCCAAGCGCTCCACCAACTGGTAGGCTCCTAATGTATGACCTACCAGCACATCTTCCATTCCCAGGATCGTGTCTTGCGCACCCGCTTGCGAGCCGCGACGCGCTTCTTCAACGCCGTTGATCAGCTCTGCCGCACTTTGAATGCGGCGAGTAGAATCAGACTGCAAACACTTGAAAACCAGTTCATCAATTTCGGGGAGCAAACCTGATTTTTTGTTCCCAGGCCATAGGTCTGTGGGCTCCAATTCCAAGGAATCTCCAGTCAACAGTTTGAAGAGGACAGCTCCAAGAGCATAGAAATCTGTTGCCGGGGTCAACGTGCCACCTGTACGAAGTTCCGGTGCGTGCAAAGGAGTGACATCGATTTTGCCGTTACTTATCAAATGACTCACATCCAAGCCCTGCGCCAGACCGGCATCTCGCACACATACGATCCCCTTCGAGGACAGCATGATATTCTCCAAATCTAAACATCCATGGACGAGATCAGCCTGATGCAAGGTTTGTAAATATTTTCCAACTTGCTGGGTGATATCCAGCACCAGGTTTTCGGGCAAGCCATCGCTGTCAACCAGCATAGCGGCCAGGGTTTGACCTTCAATAAGCTCTTGAATCACGACTGCCTGGCCTTCATGTTCGCCAAAATCCAAAAGGGCCGCGCAATAGGGCGTATCCAATCCTTCAAATTTTTCAGCGATCTGCCCAAAGCGAGTCAGAAAATCCGCTGCACTAGTAAATTCCAAGCTGATCGCTGAAGCCAGAATTTCTTGTCCGCTCTCGATATCTTTTCCTTGAAAATCTACCCACAACGCGTTTTCTTTCAATACATCCCCTAACTCAAATTTTCCCAAGATTGTTTCGTTTTGCATCATGTTTATGGTCTCCAAGCGGGGTCAAATTCGTATGCTGGATCTGTCACTACGGGGCGCGGATCGGCTCCTGAAGAGGTCACGATCCAAATATCATGATTGTTGCCATCATAGTTACTGCTGAAGGCAACCCACATTCCATCCGGGGAGAAAACTGGGTCGCGCATCGGTGCGGTGTACTCAGTAGTAAGAAGTTCTTCGCTGAAACCTTGTTTTTCATACGGCGCGCTGACCAATACCGGATAGCCAACATTGTTTAATTGCATAAACAAGATCGTGCTGCCATCAGGCGACCAGCGCGGGTATGAATTTGTTTTTCCTTCGATCCGGGTAAACTGCACTACCTTTTCCCCACGGGCAGTCATTACAAACAACAAGTTATCTCCCGTTCGAGATGACAAGAAGACGATCTGCTCGCCATCAGGTGACCAGGCCGGCTGCATATCGAAGGAGAGCCGATCCGAAATCGAAATTTCGTAGCTATCAGCTAACGTCAGGATATGAATATGCGAGTGACTGCCATCCCGCGCAGTAAAGGCAAGTTGGGTGCCATCCGACGACCAAATCGGGTCATAGCTCCCATCCGCATCGGTCGGTATCTCTTCCCAATTCCCGCTTTCGAAATCCATCAAATAAAGGTTGGAATCGGGATAACTCTCATCCTGTTCTGGGCATGGGGAAATAAACACAAGCTGTAAACCATTTGGTGACCAGGTTGGTTGGCAGGCACCACCGGGCATATCGGTAAGTTGTTGAATATCTGGGGCACTTTCGATGCTCTGCAGATAGTTTTGAATATCACCACCCCGATCTGATGCAAAAGCGATCTGGCCAGAACCACCTCCCAAAAGCATAACCTCGGGTGTCACAGTTTGGGTTGGTTCAGGAGTTATGGTTGGATCTGTCGTTGATGTCGGCAAAGGTGTTTCGCTAGGCGCATCAACTGGCTCGGATGTAGAAGACGCGGGGATTATCTCAGCTATGGCGGTTGCCTCAGGGCTTGCAGAAATCTCTTTGGGCAACTGCCCGCTCTCGAACAACTGCCGCAGCAAAAAATAACCACCAAGACAGACCAAGATTAGAATAGGAATTAGAATCAGCGCGAACTTTCGCCAATTCCGCTGCAAATACTCAAGATTGATCTGCAAGGAAGCGATTGGTGGCGTCGTTGCGGGGGGTTGAGCTACTGGAGAATGGGTTCTAGTTGGTTCCGCAATTTCGGGCACCATTTTGCTTTCTACAGGAAACTGCGCTGTGATCTGTGACAAGACATCTTCTAAAGCGGAGATAAAATCATCCGCGGTCTGGTAGCGATTGTCCGCCGACTTGGAAGTGGCTTTTAAGATGATCCGCTCCAATGCTTCCGGGATTTTTGGATTGATTCCCCTTGGAGGGGGGATCGGCGCGGTAATATGTTTGATCACAATTGCCATCGGCGTACTGGCCCGGAAGGGAACATCGCCGGTTACCAACTCATAGAGCATGATCCCCAGGGAATAAATATCTGTACGATGATCGACGTCAGCACCCTGGCCCTGCTCTGGCGACATGTACATTGGCGTACCAACTCCAACGCCTGTACGAGTCAACTGGGTTGAGCTTTCAACGATCTTTGCCAGGCCAAAATCTGTAAGCTGAGGCCAACTATCATCGGTCAGGAGTACATTGCCGGGTTTGATATCCCTATGAAAGATTCCTTGTTTGTGAGCATAGGCTAACGCCTTGGCAACCGGAAGAATTAAATTCACAGCGTGCTCCACATCCAACGCCTTGCCCCGCTTAATTCCTAGGGTGCCTCCTTCAACGTACTGCATGGCAATATAGGTGATGCCAGCGTCTTCGCCATAGCTGTGAATGGAGACAATATTGGGATGATGAAGTTGAGCGATGGCTTTTGCTTCCCGCTGAAAGCGCTGCATGAAATTGGGATCGCGGGCAAAGAACTGCGGTAGCACTTTGACCGCCACATAGCGATCCAGTGCCGGTTCAAAAGCTTTGTACACTGTGGCCATTCCACCCTGACCAAGGCGCTCAACTAATTGGTACGCCCCCAACGTATGCCCCATCAAAGAATCTTCAATTCCCAATACGGTTTTTTCTTCCCCTGCAGACATACCATGGTGGACTTCTTCGAGAGCACGTAGCAGTTCGGCTGCCGACGAGATCCTTTCTGCTGGGTTGGTTTTCAAGCAGCGTATCACAAGTTCATCAAGTTCCGGCGGGATGCCTACACGCAATTGGCTGGGCGATGGATCACGCAGATCAAGAGTGATGGGTTTTCCCGTCAACATTTCGAAGAGCGTGGCGCCCAAGGCGTAGAATTCCACTGCAGAGTTTAGCGCAGCACCTGTGCGAAGTTCCGGGGCATAAAAAGGTCGTGGTTCAACACGGCCATCGGCGAGTAAAAATTCTAACCCAAGGATCGTCGCCAACCCAGGATTGGCAATACGCACAATTGCATCAGAACCTAAAACTATGTTGTCGGGATTGATATCCCCATGGTGTAAACCAGCTCGGTGCAAGATTTCTAGAAATTCCCCGATTTGCTGAGCAATATCCAGGACAAAATTTAATGGAAGACCGTCAGAATCTACTAATATCTCGGCCAAGGTTTGGCCCATAAGGACGGATTGGACAATAACAATCTCGCCCTTATGTTCGCCTATTTTTTCTATTGAAACAGCATATGGTGTCTCAAGCTGAACGACTTGTTCAGCCACCCCTTTATAACGAGCAATAAATTCATCCGGAGCAGTCAGAGATGATTCTACTACCGCAACAAACACTCCTTGTTGCGATTCGGTATCCACCCCGCGATAAAGTTTTTTGGATGTGTCATCACGCAAAAATACTTCTAATTTATATTTATCGAAAACAATCTCACCCAACATATTTAGTCATCCTCTATCAGAGAGAAAAGAAGGTCGGTATTACCAACGCTGATCAGGTCGCCATCTTGCAATGTTTTCGGCGCTTGTATCATTTCGTTATTAACAAAGGTATGGTTTGCAGCGCCAAGGTCGATGAGCAGGAATTTCCCGTCCAGATATTTAATATTAGCGTGCTGCCTGGACATGTGCGGGTCGCGCAAAATGATCTCGCACTTCTCGCGCCCCAAGGTTTGATTCTTGCGCAGTGGATATACCCGACCTGCAAATTTTCCAGATTTCAAAGTAAGCGTTGCTGTGGGAATCTTTTCTTCAACAATTGGGGCTTCCATATCAACCATGGTCGCCCCGTGCAAGTCGATCTCTGGCATTGTACTGGCTATTTCAAGAATATTTGCACCGCATTTTGGGCAGAGCTCCGTATCGGATGAAACGTGATGGCCGCAATCAGGGCATTTTTGCATCGTTTCTGACAAGGCAATCTCCTATAAAATATCTTTACGCTTCATAAGTAACAACATACCTATGAACATCACCAGGGACTGAATTCCCAATACAATCCAGCGATCTTTGACAGTGCCATCGAACGCGCGGCCAAATTTCTGCAGCACGTTCTTGAGCACATTCTCTGCCGCGCTAACGGCTTTCTGGCGGTTGCGCTGCCAATCAGCCAAATCGTTACCATATTGATCGAGCTCGCTAGAGAAACCTTCGGCTTGTCCCTGGCGCTTCTCCATGTACCTTTCCATGGAAACTTTTTGTTCTACAGAGTAATCAGAGAATTGGTCCTGGACACTATCAAAATATCCCGTCATTTGATCAGACCGCTGGTCGTAGTACTCACTCATTTGTCCGGCGCGTTCATCAAAATAGGCTTCACTTTGTTCCAAACTCTCATCGCGGTATTCGTCCAATTCGTACAAAAGAACCGGGGTAGGCAAGGGTGTCGGTGAGGAGATCGGCGTTGGGGAGGCCAGCGGCGTTGGCGAGGGATATTGAGTCGGTGTGGGCAGTGTGGTCGGCGACGGCAGTGGGGTTGGCTCTAGCGGTTTCGCCGGTTCTGCCTGAGCTAATGCGCTTTGGGAGACATCATCATAGAATTCCGGCGATAAAAGGCCTGCGATTCCCAGGCATTCCTGAAATAGGTTTGTACCCATACATGGACAGTCAGGGCGGCTCTTGTCTTCATTTGTCAGGGCGCTGCGTTCCTCCGAGGTGAGATCCCAACAAATATCTTCAGCAATGGTATCCCCCATTCCCTGGGATATGATAAAACCTTCGAAGGTCCAGCGCGAGAAGATAGCGTGGCTGATCTCATTACCGGCAGGAATCTCCTCCAAGGGTATTAGCAAGCCACCTAAAAGGAGCTGTGGTACCACAACTGCGATCAGAGCGATCAAGGCTGTATTCTGATTGGGCACGGCAGCCGATATCAATAATCCTATTAAATATCCAGTGACGACACCCAGCACAATCGTGATGAAGAACTCAAAATAAATTTCTTGTCCTGCCACTGGCACATCGACCAAGAGAAGCGCGATTCCCAAGATAACACCCCCTTGATATAGGGCCATAATAAAGCCCAACCACATCTTCGAAAAGATATAGGGAATGATTTTTAAGCCGACCGCCCGTTCACGCTTATAAATGTCCGATTCCTTGACAATCTCACGAACGCTGCTCATGGCGCCAACCAACATCGCAACCACAGAAGACATAAACCATAAGCCCATAACAAATTCGAGATTGCCATCTACTTCATCGTAGATATTTCTGCCCCAAATTGCGGACATCAACCCCAAGATCGGGGCTAAGAGTAGAATCATCGCAAGTGAGACACGATCCTGGAAGAGGATACGCATATTTCGAACAGACAAGATGACCAACTGTCTCGAGGAGGATATTTTCTTTGCCTGCTTGACGGATGGGGCTGCTGCCGCAGAAAGCTGCGCCATACTCAAGCCCGCTGATGGGGCAGCCGGTTCTTCAACAGCCACCGCCTGTTTCCCATAAACGCTTTCCTTGAATCGCTCAGCCCAATCTGCCGGAGTACCGCGTGCGGAGTCTTCCAGCAAACGATATATCTCATCGAATTCCATCGTGCGTTCGAGTTTTTCACGTGGGGTTCGGTAGCTGTCGTACCACTCCAGGGCATCCTCGGGAGCACCGTAATAAACCAGATAGCCGCCAGTACCCAGGATGACGACCTTATCGCACAACATTACATTTTTAGTTGTGTGCGTGACCACCATTACGGTGCGGCCTTGGTCAGCCAGTTTGCGCATCAACTTCATCATCTCTAATTCGGTACCTGGGTCTAGGCCGCTGGTAGGCTCGTCTAGGAAGAGCAATCTCGGTCGAGTGAGCAATTCCACACCAATAGAGACGCGTTTCAACTGGCCACCAGAAAGCCTCGAGATGACCACATCCTTACGCTCCCAAAGCCCCAGATCTTTGAGCGTTTGCTCGACGGCTTCATGGCGCTCTTGTTTGGACGTGTCCGGCGGAAAACGCAACTGACCCGCGTAATCCAAAGCCATCCAGGGGGTCAGCTCCATATGCACGATATCACGCTGTGGCACATAACCAATATCGTCACGGAACATCGCATAGTTTTCATATAGGCTGGTGCCGTTGACGAACACATTCCCATCCGTGGCGGGACGATAACCATTAATAGTGTCCATGAAGGTGGTTTTTCCCGCTCCGCTCATCCCTACAATAGCCACAAACTCATTAGCACCGATATCCAGGCTGATATTCTTAAGCAAGTTGATCTCTTTGGTGACCCATTTATGGATGCCGCGTGCTTCAATTTTATATCCTTGGGCAGGATCAACCTGAATACCAAGGCCGGTGAATACAAAATCGTAAGGACCAATCTTGATGAAATCGCCCTCTTTGAGCCAGGCCTGTTCCTCGATCATGGCGCCATTTAGATAGACTCCATTGGCGCTCTGCGTGTCGGTGATACGGAATCGTTTGCCCATCCGCTCGATCACGGCGTGGAAACGGCTGACCGCGGGGTGATCAAAATGAATATTGTTATCAGAAGATCGTCCGATGGTAATACGATCCTGTCCGCTCAAATCCAGGAACTGCATATCGGTAACCATCGAGGCCTGAGTCATGACCGGTCCTTGAGAGAGGCTCTGGTACATATCCAGCACGGGCTCCGAAACCACTTGTGTGGCAAATCCCGAAAGCTCGCCCTTCAGTGTAGTTTGCACCTGCCCTTCCTTGGAAACCAAGAAAGGCACCTTTGAAATCACAAAGATATGTTCGGGTTCAACCAAACACAGCGAACCAGGATCGATTTTTTCCCCGTCAAGAATTACGCCATTGCTTGAGTTCAAATCAGTTACCCACAGCTGGTCACCCTCAACTTTGATTTGGGCGTGCCGCCTGGAAACGCCCATGGTTTTGATTTGAATATCACAGCCCGGCTCGCGTCCGATGACATACTCACCATCATATAACTGGATGTTCTGCCAGGCATCTTCGCCCACGTTGAAGATCAAGAAGAAGTTCTGATCTGGGGCAGGCATACCCAACCCAAAGGTAGCCATCATCGTCCTATCCAATGCAGCATCAGCCTCTTCTACCAATGACGTGGAGGCGTCAGATCGCAAAATAATTTTTTCGGTTTCTACCTGATCCCCCTGCTGATCGGGCGTGATACTCAACTCGAACTTAGTGATCTTCACAACCTGTCCGGGTTCGAGAGGCATCTTCTTCCTGGGTGGCAAGACAATATCATCCAAGAGGGTGCCATTTGCCGAACCCAAGTCCATGATCTCACAAGCATCATCAACTACCTCGATCTGCGTGTGGCGACGCGAGATATTATCATCAATGAGCATTACCTCACACGCTGGAGCTCTACCAATAATTGTTTTACCTGGTTTTAACAAATACTGAACTTTCCCCGCTGTTCATTTGTACTCGTTTGATAGAACATAACTTCCTCATTAATTGGTAAATTGTAGG